>QJWF01000163.1 GCA_003235435.1 Nitrosomonadales bacterium | reverse complement strand
CACCGAGCGGCCCAAACATCTCGATCCCGCGCAGGCATACAGCGAGAACGAGTATGAGTTCCTGGCACAGATCTATGCTCCCCCGCTGCAATACCATTACCTGAAACGCCCCTATCAACTGGTTCCGCTGGCGGCCGCACAGATGCCGACAGTGCGTTATCTGGATAATCGCAATCGCCCTCTCCCTGACGATGCTCCGGCGGAGCGGATCGCATTCAGCGTGTACGAGATACGCATCAAGCCGAACATGCGCTATCAGCCTCATCCGGCTTTCGTGCCGGAGAATATGAATCTTGCAGCCGGCGATCTCTCGTCGGTTTACTCTCTTCGTGATTTTTCCAGAACCGGCACCCGCGAGGTCACCGCCGCGGACTATGCATACCAGATCAAGCGCCTCGCGAATCCCCAGTTGCATCAGCCTATCTTCGGGGTGATGAGCGAATATATCGTCGGCCTGAAGGACTATGCCGCCATGCTGCAAATGGCAGTTCAGAAAGACCCCGAAGCGTTCCTTGATCTGAATAGTTACCCGCTTCCGGGCGTGCAAGTGGTGGACGACACTACTTACCGCATCACGATACACGGCAAGTATCCGCAGTTCGCCTACTGGCTGGCGATGCCGTTCTTTGCGCCGATGCCTCAGGAGGCCGAGAGGTTCTACGCGCAGCCCGGAATGCGCGAACGCAACCTGACACTGGACTGGTGGCCGGTGGGCAGCGGGCCGTATTTTCTTTCGGAGAACGATCCCAACCTGCGCATGGTGTTGAGCCGCAATCCTTATTACGACAGCGAGACCTTTCCTGCAGAAGGCGATCTTGGCGATGCACAGGCCGGCCTGCTTGCCGATGCCGGAAAACAGCTGCCTCTGATCGACAAGGTGGTGTTCAGCCTCGAGAAAGAGACTATACCGTACTGGAATAAATTCCTGCAGGGCTATTATGATGCCTCGGGAATCAGTTCGGACAGTTTCGATCAGGCGGTACAGGTCAGCGTGAGCGGAGAGGCTGCCGTGACAAATGCGATGAAGGCGCAGGGCATCACGCTATCGACTTCGGTAGCAACGTCGACGATGTACACCGGTTTCAACTGGCTGGACCCGGTAGTGGGTGGCGGCGGTTGCGACACATTACTGGCGAAGCCAGCCGATTGCGGGAGCTGCCGCCCATCTGCCTCACCTGAGCAAGGAGTTGATCAAAATTCCTGTCGGGGCAGATCCGAACGTTCCAGAAAATTGCGGCGGGCGATCGCAATCGCGGTGGATTTCGAGGAGTTCGTTTCTATCTTTGCCAACGGCCGCGGCATCCCGGCACAATCCCCGATTCCACCCGGCATCTTCGGTTACCGCGAGGGCGAAGCCGGAATCAACCGATATGTATATGACTGGGTTGACGGAGCGCCAAAACGCAAATCGATAGCAGAAGCCAAACGCCTGCTGGCCGAAGCGGGCTATCCGAACGGCCTTGATGTACAGACCCGCCAACCGCTGGTGATCAATCTGGACACCACCGCAACCGGCGTGGGCAGCAAGTCCCGGCTCGATTGGCTGCGCAAGCAGTTTGACAAGATCAACGTGCAGTTTGTCGCGCGAAGTACCGACTACAACCGTTTTCAGGACAAGATACGCAAGGGCGACACGCAGATGTTCTACTGGGGCTGGAATGCCGACTATCCCGATCCGGAAAATTTTCTGTTTCTGCTGCATAGCGCTCAAGCCAAAGTGGGCAAGGGCGGAGAGAATGCATCGAACTACAGCAATCCGGAATATGACAAGTTGTTCGAGCAGATGAAGAACATGGAAAACAGTCCTGAGCGACAGGCCATCATCGACAGGATGCTGGAAATCATTCGCCGCGATTCGCCCTGGCTGTGGGGATACCACCCCAAGAATTACGTGTTGCAGCACGGCTGGCTGCACAACGTCAAGTCAAACATCATGGCGAACAACAAACTCAAATACTGGCGCGTGGACGCCTCGCAGCGCGAAAAGATGCGCCGTGAATGGAACCAGCCGGCAATGTGGCCGCTTTGGGTTGGGGCAGGAGCGTTGCTGCTGTTCGGCATATGGATGTGGCGGGCGCTGCGCCAGCGTGAGGAGGCGATATGATCGCCTACCTGGTCCGCCGCATCCTGTATGCCATTCCGATCTTGATCGGTGTGAATCTGCTCACTTTTACACTGTTCTTTGTGGTGAATACACCCGACGACATGGCACGAATGCAGCTTGGCATAAAGCGTGTTTCGCAAGAGGCGATACAGAACTGGAAACAGCAGCACGGTTATGACAAGCCGCTGCTGCTGAATCGTGCTGCAAGCGGCGCGGAGAAATTCACCGATACGATTTTCTGGCGGAAGTCCGCCGGAATGTTCGTGCTCGATTTCGGCTTTTCGGACGACGGACGCAGCATATCCCGCGAGATCGTGACACGCATGGGGCCTAGCCTGGCAATCGCACTGCCGACATTTATGATCGGACTGTTGGTGTATGTAACTTTCGCGCTGATGATGACGCTATTTCGCGCAACAGCCTTGGATCTTGCAGGAGTGGCCTTGTGCGTGCTGCTGATGTCGATATCCGGCCTGTTCTACATCATTGGCGGACAGTTCCTGGTAAGCAAATTATGGCATCTGGTCCCGATCTCGGGTTATTCAGGCGGCGCAGACAGTTTCAGGTTCGTTGTGCTGCCGATCATCATCGGCGTGATCGGCAGTGTCGGTGCCAGCAGCCGCTGGTATCGTACAATATTCCTCGATGAGATCGGCAGGGATTACGTGCGCACAGCACGTGCCAAGGGATTGTCGGAGCTGCGCGTATTGTTTCGCCATGTTTTGAAGAACGCGATGATTCCGATCCTGACCGGCGTTGTGGTGGTGATTCCGTTGCTGTTTCTGGGCAGCCTGCTCACCGAGTCGTTCTTCGGCATCCCCGGCCTGGGCAGCTACACGATAGACGCGATCAATGCACAGGATTTCAGCGTGGTGCGCGCGATGGTGTTCCTCGGTTCGCTGCTTTACATCGTCGGCCTGATTCTGACCGATATTTCCTACACGATGGTTGACCCAAGGGTTCGCTTGTCATGAGTTTCATGCCAGAAATCTTGTGGAGTGACGGGCTGATATTTTTGCTTCTGGCGGCAGCGGGCACCGGCGCATGGTATGTGCGCCGGCACGAACATTTGCTTCTGCCTTGGCGTCGTCTGGCACGCAGCGCCACAGCAATGGTGTCGTTGCTGGTGCTGTCGCTGTTCTTGGCGATCGGCCTGCTGGATTCGCTGCATTATCGGGCTGCCCTCCCGCAGCAGAACAGTGGCGAAACGGTCTATTCGCCGGAAGTGCTGAGCGCTTTCGACAAACTGATCGAGCCGCTGCGCACGCATACCGAGAAGACCTATTCCGCACCGTTGGCTATCACGCTTTACGCCAAGGAGAGCACAACGGACACGCAGGGCAATGTCGTGCGAGACTATCCGCGTCTGCAATATGGCGGCGCGCATCTGGCAGAAGCTTCGCAGCGCGGTGTCGACGTAGTGCAGCGGGCGGTAATCGGGGCGGCTGCGGGGTTAATGGTGGGGTTGCTGATCGCACTGGGGAGCAAACGCTGCTTAACGAGAAGAAATTTGCCATTTCGCGCGCTGTTTATTGCCATTCTTATCATTGCCTCGTTGATCGGCCTGATCGCCAACCTCGCTGCCGCTTATCACGTGCTCGGCACCGACAAGGTAGGACAGGATGTGCTGTACCTGTCTCTGAAGAGCATCCGAACAGGCCTCGTCATCGGTACCGTGACAACCTTGGTGACGCTGCCGTTGGCTCTTTTCCTGGGAATTGCGGCCGGATATCTGCGAGGTTGGGTGGACGATGTGATCCAGTACATCTACACCGTGCTCAGTTCGATTCCCAGCGTATTGCTGATCGCGGCTGCGGTGCTGATGATGCAGGTCACGATAGATACGCATCCGGAATGGTTTGAAACCACCGCATCACGCGCCGACCTGCGGCTGGTTTTCCTGTGCCTGATCCTTGGCGTGACCAGCTGGACCGGTCTGTGCCGTTTGCTGCGCGGCGAGACGCTGAAACTGCGCGAGATGGAATACATCCAGGCGGCGCAGTCATTCGGCGTATCTACCTTGCGCATCCTGACACGCCACATCGTGCCGAACGTGATGCACATCATTCTGATTGCGCTGGTGATGGATTTTTCGGCGCTGGTGCTTGCCGAGGCGGTATTGTCCTACGTCGGTGTAGGGGTCGACCCATCGATGATCAGCTTCGGTACGATGATCAATGCGGCCCGGCTGGAAATGGGGCGCGAGCCAATGGTATGGTGGGCGCTGGCGGCAGCGTTCGCCTTCATGCTGGTGCTGGTGCTGGCCGCGAATTTGTTTGCAGATGCGGTGCGCGATGCGTTCGATCCGCGATCGAACCTGTCCGAGTAGAATTTTTCTAATCAGGTATTTTCCACTGCGGGTTCCAAACGACCTCCCAAAGATGCCGGTCGGGATCCAGAAAGTACCCGGCGTAACCGCCCCAGAACGTTTCCTGAGGCGGCTTGACGATCATCGCGCCCGCTTTTTGCGCTTGTGCCATCACGGTATCCACTTCCGCTTTTGAAGAAACATTGTGTCCTAGCGTCATCTCGGTGGGACTCGGAGTGCCCAGAGGCAGACCGGTATCATGTGCCAGACTCGTGCGCGGCCAGATTCCGAGTTTCACACCATGCTGCAGATCGAAGAATGCCACTGCACCATATTCGAATTCGGTGCCGAAGATACCCTCGGTCGGCAGACCCAGCCCGTCGCGGTAGAAACGCAGCGCCCTGTCCAGGTCGTCAACAGCGATCGTGATAACGGTGATCCGTGGTTTCATACGCGCTCAGCGATGACCATGATGTTATGAGTTCCCCTTCTTAGCACCAACCTTTGCATCGAATTTTTCCTTGTTGATGATGAAACGCTCGTGCTTCCCTTTGGAGATCAGGTCCACGCCATCGTGTGCTTCCACTGCAAACACAAGTTTTTTCCCCTCGACCGCGATCAGTTCGACAGTTGCCGTGACCTCGAGGCCGGGCGGTGTCGCGGCCAGGTGGCTGACGTCGATGTGCGTTCCGACCGTTTGTTCACGCGGCCAGTCGATATGCGGGTTGATCGCCTTGATGCAAGCCCATTCAAGGAAACCCACCAGGAATCCGGTGGCGAACACTTCCGGCATGGCTACGAATTCTTCTGCTTCCGGATAGAGCGCCGGTACGGTCTTGGTCGGCGGGACGACGAACTTGTGCTCGTATCTGATACCGGGTTTCAATGTTTCCTTCATTTTTAATTTCCTTTTTCTGATTGTTTCCCGGCTAGCTTTGCCTTCTTTCGGTCATACATCAGCGAGTCCCCGTCTTTCAGAAATGCTTCGATAGTGCGATGCTTTTTGGGATTGAATTCCACAATACCATATGAAAACGAAATATCGTATCCGCGCCTGGTATCCCTGTTATATTTGTCCAACGACTTGTGGAACTTAACAAGGATGTTTTCTGCGTCTTTCATTGTTGTGTTGGTGAGAAATACGACAAATTCGTCACCACCCAGGCGCGCAATGATATCGGAGTCGCGAAACGTGCTATTCATCTGTTCGGCAAAGGCAGCCAGTGCAAGGTCACCTTCAGCGTGCCCAAACTTGTCGTTGATCGGTTTGAACTTGTCCAAGTCCATGAAAACCAGAGATGCGGGAATCTTCTGCCGCGCGCACAGATGCAGGCTGTGCTCGGCGAGCATCATGAATCCGTGACGGTTGGATATTTTGGTAAGCGCATCCAGCGACGCCATTTGCATAGCCGCGAGCTCACTTTCCACCATTGATGCCAGGTCTTCCAGCGCTTCGAGGTCTTCCAGCCCTAGATTCCTTGGTTTTGTGTCGATAACGCACAGGGTTCCCAGCATGCAACCGTTCGGAGCTCTGAGCGGGCATCCCGCATAGAAACGAATGTTGGGTTCGCCGACCACCAGCGGGTTGTCCGCAAAACGCTCATCCTTCTGTGCATCGGGAATAATAAATACATCGTTTCCGAGTATCGCATGGCCACAAAATGAAATATCGCGAGAGGTTTCAGTTGCTCCGAGGCCCACGCAGGATTTGAACCACTGTCGGTTCTCGTCAATAAGGCTGACAAGTGCGATAGGCACACCTAACAATCTTTTTGCCATTCGTGTCAGGCGATCAAACCGTTCATCGGGGGCTGTATCCAGTATATTTAACGAACGAAGTGTTGCGAGCCGTAATTCTTCGTCTTGTGGAATATCTGGCGATCTCAATGCAGCCTCCTTTGTGCGGTCTCGTTGCGCGTAGTAATTGGTATCTGCTTACCACGAACTCTGAAGTAAAGCAAAGATGTGTTGTGA
>QJWF01000101.1 GCA_003235435.1 Nitrosomonadales bacterium | reverse complement strand
TACCCCAGATTGTCTTTCAGGCGGCTCACTGAGTCTGTGCGGATGAACTGTTCTTCGCCAAAGTTCATCAAGTCTTCTTTTTAAAGTTGAAAGGATGGGCATGGCGCCTAATGATGAAATCGGCCATGAGTTTAGACCAGATTGTGACCCCTGCTGTTGCACTCCATGTTGCATAATCAAATTGGGCCGTCAGCACGCAGAGAATTACAACCGCGACGATTACGCCCCCAAGCAGGTTGATGGCTGCGACATAGGGCGCATATTTCTCGGGTTTGTCCGGCAACATGCCGCGTTTCAGTGCGACTTCGGAAAAGTCTCGCTTCACCGCAATGCGCCAGGCACGCCTTAACCAGAAGAATGTTATCGGAAACAGGGCAATGAACAACACCCAAGTCATCGCCACACTGATATCAAAAACCATCATCTCTCCAAGAAAAAACCCCGCCGGAACACGGCGGGGTCAATGTTACACGCGGTTGATACTGCTTAAATTACACGTGTGCGCCATCCACCGCCTTGGATCCGCGCGGAGTACGAACATGTTCCACCAGGTGCTGGATGTGTTCGGGCGGCTCTTTGGTAAGTTTGTCCACGACAAAGGCCACGAAGAAGTTGATCATCGCACCCACTCCGCCAAAGGCTTCCGGGGTGATGCCGAAGAAGCTGTTGGCGCCGCCGATCGTGTCCAGATATTCCGTGCCCTTGATGAAGAATATTCCCTTGTGTGCGAACACATAGAACAGCGTGATCCCCAGGCCAGCCAACATGCCGGCCATCGCGCCTTCCTTGTTCATCTTCTTGCTGAAGATACCCATCATGATGGCCGGGAACAGCGAACTGGCCGCAATACCAAAGGCCAATGCCACCGTTCCCGCCGCGAAGCCGGGCGGATTCAGCCCCAGATAACCGGCGACGATGATCGAACACGCCATGGCGATCTTGCCTGCCATCAATTCACCCTTCTCGCTGATACCGGGGATGAATACGCCCTTGACCAGATCGTGGGAAATGGCAGAGGAAATCGCCAGCAACAAACCCGCCGCAGTCGACAACGCCGCAGCCAAACCACCGGCTGCCACCAGTGCGATCACCCAGTCCGGCAATAAGGCGATCTCGGGGTTCGCCAGCACGATTATGTCGGCATTCACCGTCAGTTCGTTGCCCTTCCAACCCGCCGCATCGATTTTGGCCTTGACAGCTTCGTCTTTGGTCTTGTCATTGTAATACTGGATGCGGCCGTCACCGTTCTTGTCCTCGAACTTCAGCAATCCGGTCTTCTCCCAGCGCTTCATCCAGTCGGGACGTTCATCGTACTTGATCGCGCTGTCACTGCCGTAGATATCGGCATTTTGCAACACCACGCCCGGCGTGATGGTACGGATCAGGTTGGTCTTTGCCATTGCAGCAACGGCGGGAGCCGTCGTGTACAGGATCGCGATGAATACCAGCGCCCAGCCGGCAGATGAACGCGCAGCGGCCACGGTCGGTACGGTAAAGAACCTCATGATGACGTGCGGCAATCCCGCGGTACCGATCATCAGCGAAAACGTGTAGACGAACATATTGAGTGTGCTTCCGGCTGTGGTGGTCGTGTACCGGCCAAAACCGAGTTCAGTGACCACCTGATCAAGTTTTGCCAGCAGCGAAATGTCCTGCCCGGACAAACTGGAACCCAAGCCAAGCTGAGGGATGGGGTTGCCGGTCAGTTGCATCGAGATGAAGATCGCCGGTATGGTGTAGGCGAAGATCAGCACGATGTACTGTGCCACCTGTGTGTAAGTGATGCCCTTCATGCCCCCGAACACCGCATAGGTGAACACAACGCCCATGCCGACGTACACCCCAACCTCTTTGGAAACACCGAGGAAGCGCGAGAACGCAACTCCGACGCCGGTCATCTGGCCGATGATGTAGGTCAGCGATGCCACCAACAAGCAGAGAACGGCCACCGTCGCAGCGGACTTCGAGTAGTACCGATCGCCAATGAATTGCGGCACGGTAAACTTGCCGAATTTGCGCAGATACGGTGCCAGCAACGTCGCCAACAACACATATCCGCCGGTCCATCCCATCAGGAACAGGCCGCCGCCATAACCCATGTTGGAGATCAAGCCCGCCATGGAGATGAAGGAAGCGGCAGACATCCAGTCCGCCGCCGTGGCCATGCCGTTCAAACGCGGGCTAACACCCCCGCCGGCAACGTAAAACTCGCTGGTGGAACCGGCACGCGACCAGATCGCGATGCCGATGTAGAGCGCGAAGGTCGCCCCCACTACCAGATAGATAGTTGTTTGCAGATCCATGTTATTCTCCCAAGATTATTCGTGAACGTCGAATTTGCGATCGATCTCCCCCATTTTCTTGGCATAGATGAAGATCAACGCCACGAATATGTACATGGATCCCTGTTGGGCGAACCAGAAGCCCAGCGGGTAACCTCCCAAGTGTATGTTGTTGAGCCAGTCGGCAAACAAGATTCCGGCGCCGAAAGAGACCAGGAACCAGACCAGCAGTATCTTGGATACCAAACCCAATGTGGCCTTCCAATAGGCCTCGCCGCTTTTATCCATAGCTATTCTCCTCTGTTATTGTTGCAATCGAATCGAAGCTTGATATCTCGGACAGCTCAACTTGAGATGGTGGAATTGTATAGAAGCATTAATAAGTAGGCCAATAAAGACCTTAAAATACAGATGGGAATTAAAGCTTCATCGTTCGCCGCTGGCATATCGAAATGTACGCTCCAGGCTGCGCAGGCCCTCGTAACCGGAATTGCCCGTTTGACGCGCAATGCTGATAGCCACCAGCAGCAATTGCGCCGTTGCCAGCGCATCGGCCACGGCATTATGACGATCCTCGTTGCTGATCCTGAAATAACTTGACCAGTCGTCAAGTCCGCGATGACTATGCATCAGGTCCGGAAACAGTGCCGGCATGACATAGGCAAGGTCCAACCAGGGACGATTGAAAGAAATGCCAAGGTATTGTCGCATGGCTCGCCGAATCATGGTTTCGTCAAATTTGACATGGAAGGCGACCAGCGGGTCCTTGCCGAGATATTCCAAAAACGAAAGCAGGGCATCGGCAGGCGCCTCTCCTTCGCGCTGGACAGAGCCGGAAATGCCATGCACAAGAATATTTTCCTTGCGGCTGCTCTCGCGCTGCTGCAATACCACATAGAAACTGTCGGCCAGCACGATGCTGCCGTTCACGACCGAGACAGCTCCGATGGAAATGAGTGTGTCGGTCATCAGATTCAGGCCGGTTGTTTCGACATCCAGCACCACGCAACGCGAATTCTCGAAGCCCGATTTCTTCCCGGCATCCGGAAGTCCACGCCATGCCGACAAGCGCTCAGCCTGCCGATGTTCCAGGCGGGGTCTGGGCGCCAGCCAGCGTTGCAGCAATGCCTTCAAAGTTGATAGTCCAGGGCCAGTTTGACCTGTACCTTGCGCGCCTGGCGAAACGCTTCCTTGAGGATTCGGCGGTCAAGATCGTTCAGCATGGATGGTTCGATCAGATTATCCAGCAACTGCACGCCGGCACCCGGCTGTTGCGCAATCGCCTCATAGTGGTGGCGCAGCCGCAACATCTGGATGAACAGGAAGGCATTGATCCACGCTTCAACCTCGTGGGGAGGAATATTCGAATCCGCGGCACTTCGGCGCAAGCGCTGTATGGTGCTGGTCTGGATCACTCCGGTCGCTAGGCTGAAGATGCGCCCCGCATCCACAAACGGTGTCAGGCCGTTGATCTTGAGGTCGAGCCTGCTCGATTCATTCAGCACGAAGTCTCGCACCAGCCCCAACGGAGGGCGGTTGCGCAGCGCGTTGGCCGCCATCTGGTGCAGGAAACGTGAATTGGAGCGCGCCAGCTTCGCCAACCAGTTGCGCAGTTCATCCGCCAGGCGGTGTTGTCCCGCCAATGCACGAAAGTCGAAAAATATCGAGGAATGCATCAAGGCTTCCAACGAGCCCTGATCCACCCAATCGCTGAATACCACTTTCCATTCGTCCATCGACAGACACCATTTCGGATTGGAAGCCATGATGTTGCCTTTGCATAACGGGAATCCGCAGCGCGCCAGCGCCTGGTTGACGCGCAACGCGACCGGCAGCAACTGTTCTCGCACTTGATCCGCCGTCATGCCTTTTGGCACAGTGAACAGTAGTGCATTATCCTGATCGGTGTTCAGTGTCTGTTCATAGCGCCCGCCGGATCCCATCACCAGCCAGCAAATGTCCTGGCACAGCGGTGACTCAAGCAGACCCGATGCTGCGCATTCCAGCTCGATCAGCCGCTCGGCGAGCAGATCGTTGAGCGTCGAGATGAACAAGGTCAGTTGTTCCGCAGCAACACCCTGCGCCATCATGTTGTGTATCAGCGTGCGGATGTCCTTGCTCAGCGACACCAACACTTCAATATTCTCGGCTTGGCGAAGTGCGCCGCTGATCTGGCGAAGCCCGACACGTTGCAACGAAAACAGATCGCGTTCCGATAATATCCCCTGAAGCACGCCGTCGCTGCCTGTCACCAGCACATGACGGAAACCGGCGCGGGCCATAGCCATTGCTGCCTCGTAAGCCGGTGCGTTCGGCGGCAAAGATACCGGGTCGGAGCTCATCACCTCGGAGATGGGACGTTCAATCGACAATCCGGGCAACACCACGCGCGCCAGCAGATCGTGCAAGGTAAAGATCCCCAGCGGTTTGCTCGAGGCGTCTACCACCACCATCGATCCCACATTTGCTTCGTGCATTATCCCGAGCGCCGTCTGCAAAGGAGTGCTTGGCGCACAGGCCACCGGTGCAAAACGAATTACTTCGGAAAGCGGGCTGGAAAGTGATTGTTGCTCGCTGGCGGCCTGCGCGAACTGGGCCTGAATCGCCTGGTTCGACTGGTCGAACAGCGCGGCGATGCGGCGCGTGCAAAAATCCTTGAACACCAGCGACAGTTCGAGCAATGCGTGGAAATCGTCGGCGCTCAATTCGAAACAGAACACATCTTCAGCGGCACGGTACACGGATGTAACCGCCCGTTTTGCCAGCAGCGCACCCACCGGAAAGGTCTCTCCCTCGTGCAACTCGAACACCGCGGCTTCCACGCTGCCCTGACGAGCGCCCTGCACCATGCCCTGTTTGATGATGAAACAGCGCTCTACCTTCCCCTGTGCAGGTTCGGCAAGCACCTCGCCTTTTGCGTAATATGACAGGCGCAAATGTTCCAGCAACCACAGCAGATGCTTGTGTTCCATGCGATCGAAAGGCGCATGGGCTGCAAAGAACGATAACTGTGATGCGTGGATCGCACTCAAGGCTTGGCCTCTCGATAAGCGCAGCGATGGTATATTATAGCCGCACACAATTTCATGTACTCGCCATGCAATTTGCCAACCCCTCAGCCGATGAAATCAGCAGTCTGTTGCGCGGAGTGCACAGCATAGCCGTGGTGGGTCTATCGCCCAATCCGGCGCGTCCGAGCCACAGGGTCGCACAAGGCATGCAGGGGTTCGGCTACCGAATCATGCCGGTTCGCCCGATGGTTGCCGAAGTACTGGGCGAAAAGGCGCACCCAGACCTGGAAAGCCTGCCCGAAAAGCCGGATATCGTGGACGTGTTTCGCGCATCACAGCATGTTCCCGCCATAGTGGACAGCTGCGTCAAGCTCGGCATCAGGAATCTCTGGCTTCAGGAGGGCGTTGTAAATGAAGAGGCGGCGCAACACGCCCGTGAAGCCGGGATAACGGTGATTATGGACCGCTGTATCTGGCGCGATGCGGTGCGCCTTGGTGCACGGCCGTCATGAGCACTGCCGGCATGTCGAAAGCATCCCTCAAAATCAAACGCTGTGCGTGGGCGGGCGATGACGCGTTGTACCGGGTGTATCACGACAGGGAATGGGGAGTACCGCTGCACGATGACAGGCAGTTGTTCGAATTCCTGATCCTGGAAGGCGCACAAGCCGGATTGAGCTGGATCACCATCCTGCGCAAACGCGAAAATTACCGCATCGCATTCGACGGATTCGATCCTGCACGCATTGCCCGCTACGATGCGGGTAAAATAGCGTCGCTGCTACAGAACCCGGGGATCGTGCGCAACCGGTTAAAGGTAGCTGCGGCAATAACCAATGCCCGGAAGTTTCTCGATGTGCAGGAGGAGTTCGGCAGTTTCGATGCCTTCGTCTGGCGCTTCGTCGATGGTGAACCGAAGCAAAACAGATGGCGCAGCATTGCCGATATTCCGGCAAGCACGCCGGAATCGGATGCAATGAGCAGGGAACTGAAGAAACGCGGTTTCAAGTTCGTCGGCAGCACCATCTGCTATGCCCACATGCAGGCGACCGGCATGGTCAACGACCACACGACAGATTGCTTCAGGCATAAAGAATTAAAATAATGTAATCATCTCCGGAAATCCATTACTCGGGATGAAGCGCAAGGAGCCGCACATAACCAGCGACTTGCCCGCTTGCGGGCTTAGTCGAATGGCTAGT
>QJWF01000202.1 GCA_003235435.1 Nitrosomonadales bacterium | reverse complement strand
GCTACGACCACAATATGCAGAACTGGGAGGCTGCGGCGGTGCGCAACCAGACCTCGCTGGCGTTGCTGAATTCCGTGCAAAGCATCGTCGTAGCGATTGGCATCACGGCATTGATGCTGCTGGCCGCCAGTGAAGTGGTAAAGGGCAGGATGACGCTGGGAGATCTGGTTCTGGTCAATGTGTTCATGATCCAGTTGTATATGCCGTTGCATTTTCTCGGATTCGTGTACCGGGAGATACGACACTCGCTGGCCGACATGGAGAAAATGTTCGGCCTGCTTAACGAGCATCGCGAGATAGCGGATTCCCCTGGTGCTGCAACCTTGCAGACGGGAAGCGCTGAAGTGCGATTCGAGAATGTCGGTTTTGCCTATGCAGCGGATCGGCAAATATTGTTCGACGTGAGCTTTTCCATCCCGGCTGGACACACGGTGGCGGTGGTGGGCGAAAGCGGGGCGGGCAAATCCACGCTTTCGCGTTTGCTGTTCCGCTTCTACGATGTACAGCGGGGGAGCATCCTTATCAACGGACAGGATATACGCGGCGTGACGCAAAGCAGTCTTCGCGCGGCGATCGGCATCGTTCCGCAGGATACCGTGCTGTTCAATGATACGATTTATTACAATATAGCCTACGGCCGCCCGGATGCGACCAGGGAAGAAGTAATTGCGGCGGCGCAGACTGCACATATACATAACTTCATCGATTCTCTGCCGCAAGGTTATGACAGCATGGTGGGGGAGCGCGGATTGAAACTGTCCGGAGGAGAGAAGCAGCGCGTGGCAATAGCGCGCGCGATCCTCAAGAATCCTGCGATACTGATATTCGATGAAGCGACATCCGCCCTGGATTCAAAATCGGAAAAGGCGATCCAGGCCGAGTTGCGAGCCATCTCGCAAGACCGGACCACGCTGATCATTGCGCATCGCCTGTCCACCGTTGTCGAAGCGGACCAGATATTGGTCATGGACAAGGGGCGTATCATAGAGCGCGGATCCCATCGCGAATTGCTAGCAAGAGGCAAAATTTATGCGCAAATGTGGAATCTTCAGAAACAAGAAGAGCAGGCTCACCCTGATGATTGATTTATATTGAATTTAGGGTATGCTTCGACTCTGAAAGTCGCAACGGGGAGAGACCGGACAATGAAGAAAAGACTATGTATGCCCATATTGCTCGGCTACGCGCTGGCAGGCAATATTGCCCATGCTGAAAGCGGTGACAATCATCTCAAGCAGGACAAGACGATCAGGGCATCGGTATTCGGCAGTGTCGCTTCACTCAAATTGCGCTCAAATATCGCGCTGATATTCGATGAGCAATCCCAACTTCCGATTTACGCAAAGAATTCCCGTTCGGTTGCCCCGATCGCATCGATAACCAAGCTGATGACCGCGATGGTTGTGCTTGATGCGATGTTGCCGCTGGACGAGGAAGTGAGCGTGGAAAAAGCCGATCTGGACAGGATCAAGGGAACCCGATCAAGGTTGCAAGTCGGCATGACCTTTACACGCAACGAACTGCTCAAACTGGCACTGATGGCTTCCGAGAACCGTGCTGCGTCTGCACTGGCACGCAGTTATCCGGGTGGCAAGCAGGCGCTGGTGGCAGCCATGAACGCCAAAGCGATCGTGCTGGGTATGCAGGACACCAAATTCCTCGACCCGACCGGATTGAATACGGGCAACGTTTCCACAGCGCAGGATCTGGTCAAGATGGTTTCCGCCGCGCGAAACTATCCTTTGATCCATCGTTATACGACTTCCGCTTCGCATTCGGTGGACGGATTTGGCGGACGCGAGATGCGTTTTTCCAACACCAACCCGCTGGTCAGGAATGTCTCGTGGGATATTGGCCTGAGCAAGACAGGATACATCAGCGAGGCGGGACTGTGCCTGGTAATGGAGGCAACGATCGATGAAAGACCCATGATCATCGTGTTGCTCGATTCATGGGGAAAACACACTCGGGTCGGTGATGCCAACCGTATCAAGAGATGGATAGAGAGTGGAAATACCCGAGGGCAAAACACGCGGCATGGATAATCGTAACAGGCGATAAGGGGGCTCAGCCCCCTTATTTTTTTCCGGAATCCGCAGGCGTTGCCTTAACAAAAAGGTTCTGGCATGTTTATCGAATTGTTTTTGCTGGTGTTGCTCGTTGCTTTGGTCGTGTTGGTTATACGTGGCGGCAAAACCGCAACGCTGGATAAACCGCTGATTATCCAGAGTCCCGGCCGGTACCATATCACACTGGCTCCACAGCTCGAATATGCGCAAACATTTATCGAGCAAATTGTCGGCCAATTTGCCAAAGCAAACCCCCTGCAGGACGATATTCCGAGCCAGTTTTTTGAAGTCCGCGATCCGGAGATTTTTGCACGGCTAGGAACATCTTACCTGCTGGCCGTCTCATTCCGCGGCGGACTGTTGTACTTTCAGGCAATCATTCCGCAGCCCTTGTTGCGTGACTCAGACAGTCACCTGAACCAGGTGCGGGAGTATTCCGAGGCGGTGCTGGCGCTGCATCCGCTGGTGCATCCGACTGGCGGTGAAGCAACGGAAAAATTGCGCGGGGCGACTGAAACCGCTGCACAACTATTGAGGATATCCGTGAAACTTTTGAATGACACGGAATGAGCCGGACGCCAGCTATTATCCAGGATAAAGATTTGCGAACCGGAGACCATCAGAAATCCCATGTTGAATAAGTTTGGCAAGCTGAAAGTGCTGCTCGTGGATGACAGCAAGGTCGCCATCAAGGCAATCACCGGATACCTGGATGATCTCGGCGTGCAGTTGCTGATCGCGGAAACCGGAAGTGCCGCAATCGATCTTTACCGGAGAGAACGCCCGGACATCATATTGCTGGACATCATCCTCCCGGACATCACCGGCTATGAAGTGGCGAAGCAGGTGCGCAAGCTGCAGGGCAGAGACGACTGGACGGCCATCATCTTCCTGAGCGTGATGTCCAAAGACGACGACCTTAAGAGGGGCATAGAAGCGGGGGGAGATGATTATCTTACCAAGCCGGTCGGCAGGGTGGTGCTGCAGGCGAAAGTGGCTGCCATGTATCGCCTGGTGCGCATGCAGCGGGCACTTGTCCAGTTGACCGAGCAATTGAACCAGGCCAACGAGCAGTTGAACTTGGCCAACATGGAATTGCACCGGGTGTCGATGACCGACGGTCTTACCGGTATTCCCAATCGGCGTGTGTTTGATGAATTGCTGGTGCGCGAGTGGCGTCGATGCGCGCGGTTGCGGAAACCGGTTTCCGTGGTAATGCTTGACGTGGATTACTTCAAGAAATTCAACGACAGGTATGGCCATCAGGCTGGTGATGAATGCCTCAAAACGGTTGCAAAAATGATCTCCGGCGCCGTGCCCCGTGCCAGCGACCTTGCCGCACGATATGGCGGGGAGGAGTTCGTGCTGATACTCAGCGAGACGGACGCAGAAGGCGCCCGTGCAGTAGCCAATCGCATTCGTGAGCAGGTGGCAGGACTCAAAGTGGCGAATGAGGATTCACCGCACCGCTATGTCACGCTGAGTTGCGGTATATCCACAGTGGTGCCTGGCGACGACATTCCGGTCGAAAAACTGGTCAAGTCTGCGGATAACGCATTGTATCTGGCCAAGACACAAGGACGGAACAGCGTTGCCTATCTAGACTACGGACAAGGCGGTTGATCGGGATCCAACATGCAAGGTGTTTATACCTGATTTAGTGCAACCGATTATCCTGCCGCCGGGGTAATGAAGATGCAGCAAGCAGGTGCGGGCAACTCCTTGACGAAGTGCGTTGCACCTATCACACTCAAATCCTATGAGAGAGTTATTCCTCACATCCTTCGACGGCACACAGTACGGCATCTGGAAGGATGAAATACTGGCTGTAAGGGACATCAAAGCTCTGCACCGTATTCCTCTCAGTCCCGCCCGTATTGCGGGGATCATGATTGAGGACGGTTGCACCGTGACCCTGGGCGACTTTCCGGCTTGTATCGGACTTGAACCCACCCGGGGAAATGAGCAGGGTTGCATATTACTCAAGCAACAGGGCGAAAAAGTCATCGGGTTTGTTTTGCGCGGCGAGTTGAGAACGCAGTCCATTCAACCCGAAAAAATTTTTCCGCTACCTGGATATCTCAAATCGCAGGCGTCAGATACCTGCGCAGTCCATGGCAGCATTCCCATTCCAGTCATCAATATCGCCGACCTCTATTCCGGATTGTTTAAAACCGGGGATACACATCAAGCTGGGTGGTTGCAGATACCGGAGGCAAAGCCGCAGGATATTTCCGGAATATTGCGGCTCAGATTTACTGATATTGCGGGAGATGTCTTCGCCGTGTCTGCGGTGGGTATCGGGAACCATGCAGCCAGTCTGGGTCCGGTAACGCCGTTACCGAATGCCCCACAGTATGTGCTGGGTGTGACCTTTCATAACGGTCATCTGTTGCCGGTCATAGACCTGGCACTGCGCATCAAATCTCAGCGCGCCACACCGGATTCCGTGATGCTTACAGCCGTGATTGCTGATGCCGCGTTTGGTTTGTTGATTGATAAAGATGCGGGTTCACTGCCAGCCGATAAGGTATCGATCAAGCCTGCGCCAAAGATTACCTGGAACTCATGGCTGAGGCACGTGGTGGTACGCGACGGCGAGTTGATCCCGCTGGTAGATCTCGCGATTGTGTTGACTCCGGATACTAGTGGTGCCGATAACGCGCCTGTCTGGCAGCGCCATGTCCCGGATTCCAGTTTTCCCGAAAAATTTTTCAGACACGACGCGGAGGTAGTGGAGTTCTCGCTGCTGGGAGAGCGCTATGCGCTGCCCAAACAGGAAGTGGAAGATGATATTGCTTTCAAAACTTGCCGCGAGCTTCCGGATGTGCCGCCTATCGTGGTCGGCTTGGCAGAGCACGATGGGGAAATCCTCCCGGTGATCGATCCGGCCATGATGTTCGGCAGGAGATCAGTTGCCACCTCAGGATGGCGCATGATGCTTGTGAACAACGGAGATTTCCGCGCGCTGGTGATCACCGAGAAAGTGTTCGGAGAACGCCGCCTTCCTGTATCGCTGCATCGCGCAGTGCCGGTCCACTTGCCACACAATCTGATGTATGGATGTTATCCCGACGAACGCGCGGTAAGGATCATCCTGAATGTCGAGGCGATCTCGGTACATTTCGAGAAATCCCTGATACAGGCATTCATGCCAGCACTCTCGAAGCAGATGAGGATGTCGCCGACGGGCGTTGTATATACGTTCCCTGGGGAAATGATCGAACACGCGGACGAAGTTGGCCCTAATGAAAATCCCGCCACAGAGGAGAAAGTAAAGGAGAAAACATTGGCGCCCCAAAGCATGAACCAGTCGGAAGCTACCAATACCGAATATACCGATGGGCTACCGGTTGTCGAGGCTGAAGGATTCAACGAGGAATCGAAGAGTCAGGAATTCGTTGCCGCTGAAAGTGTGAATCCGACACTTGCGGATCTGGCAGCAACACCCTCTCAAGCGGCTCAGGAGTTTAAACGGCGCGCGGAGATAGATGATGCAGAATTCGTCGAATGGGAAGAAGAGGCAATAGCTTCCCAGAATGCGGCCGGACCCGTGAAGAGCGAAGCTGTTGACGCGAAAGTATCGGAACAACCGGTCCTGTCGGATAAAGCGGTGGCAGCAGCAGGAGCGCCGGAAACTGCAACACCCGAACATGATGTTATTTTTCGAGGGCAATTCTCTGGGGCTGCCAAGCCGCGAGAGCCGGGCAGGCAGTCGCCACCCGAGACATTGGGAACATCAACCAGGAAGCGGCAGGTACAAAATGCAACAAACAGGTCTGCAATTGACAAACGGGTTGCGGAACCGGTGCGCGCCACAACAAGCGCCAGAACCGCGACACCTTATCGTATGAGCAGGGAAGTAGAGCATCTGGCGACCCTGTCGGGAAATGAAAATTTCGCAGCGAGTACACGAAAACGAAATGTCGCCTATGTCACCATTGCAGCGCTGTTGACGGCCGTCCTGGTTTATTACGCGGGCAATTTTGATAAGTCCGCCTTGGAAACTTCCATCCTGTCAAAAGAGCCGCCGAAAGCAACGCAGGCTCAGCCTGAACAGTCTTTTACGGAAAATTTGCCTGCAAAGGAGCAACTCCAGCCCCCCCTTGAGCTTGATATACCAAAAAACCGGCCGGTCGGCATCGATGTGTATGTGGTGCAGGAAGGCGACACGTTGTGGAGTATTTCAGAACGCTTTACCGGCAATCCCTTCAACTATCCCCGTATCGCAGGAGAAAACAGGATTGCCGATCCGGATCTGATCTTTCCAGAACAGAGGATACGACTTGTCAAGTAAGAGTATCCAGGTCGTGTCGCTTTGCACTACTGTGTGCAACGGGGATGTGTTAATGCAATATCTTTCCCGGAGGTGATCTACTTTGATGGCTGCAGCTTAAGCAATGAATATTGGTTTCTTCGAAGATGTATTGCTCGATCTTGGCCTGGCGGTCAGTTTCGCTTTCGTTGCATTGATGTTGCTATGGGAATACAGGCGCTTGTTCGATGCAGACTCCAGGAGCGCATTTTCGATTGGGATGTTAAGACGAAGCATTCGTTCATCAGGTGTCATGGGTTATTTTGCTGTATTACTCCTGGCGGCTTCCGTGGTGTGTTTGTGCGCCGGGTTGATAACCTTGTTGTTGAATATTGCGCCACTCCTGAATTTGCTCGAATGACAGCTTGTTTACCGTTTCTGCAGAAGTGCCAAGTTGGGTTTACGGCCAACGCTACGCGGTTTAACCCGCGGCTTATGTCGCCATAATCTGGTGATCCCGAATACTATGCAGAGCTAGCCTGCTGCGCAAGTTACCCTTCGCCGCAATCTCGTCCGGTTGTATTACAACAGTACGAGATTGTCCCGGTGGATGATCTCGGCATCGCCGCCATAACCGAGCAGGGATTCGATCTTCTGGCTGGCATGACCCGCGATGCGGCGGGCTTCTTCGGCATTGTAGTTGGTCAGCCCGCGCGCGATGTCTTGGCCATCTTCGTTGACGCAGGTGACTGCGGCGCCGCGCTCGAATTCGCCGACGACTTTCTTGACGCCTATCGGCAGCAGGCTTTTGCCCTCGCTGCGCAACGCGGTCACTGCACCCGCATCCAGCACCAGCTTCCCGGCAACCTGCAGGTGATCGGCCAGCCATTGCTTGCGTGCCGCCAACGTGAGTGTGGGCGCGGTCAGAAGCGTGCCGATGGATTCGCCCTGAATCAGCCGCAACAGCACATCGGGTTCATGGCCGGAGGCGATAACAGTGTGCGCTCCGCTGCGCGCCGCACGCTTAGCAGCAAGTATCTTGGTGAGCATGCCGCCTCGCCCGATGTGGCTGCCTGCGCTTCCGGCCATCTTTTCCAGCTTTTCATCCCCGGCCAGCGCGACGCTGACCAGTGTAGCCTTGGCATCCTTGCGAGGATCGGCAGAATACAGGCCGTTCTGGTCGGTGAGGATGATCAGCACATCGGCCTCGATGAGGTTGGCGACCAGTGCACCCAGCGTGTCGTTGTCGCCGAATTTGATCTCGTCGGTGACCACGGTGTCGTTTTCGTTGATGATCGGGATTACGCGCAAACCGAGCAGCGTGGTCAGCGTGGAGCGCGCGTTCAGATAACGTTCGCGGTCAACCAGATCGGCATGGGTCAGCAATACCTGCGCGGCATGAAGGTCGTGTTTGCGGAAGCAACTTTCATAGGCTTGCACCAGACCCATCTGACCCACCGCGGCTGCGGCTTGCAAGTCATGTATCGAAGCGGGGCGCTTTTTCCAGCCGAGGCGCTGCATGCCTTCGGCGATGGCCCCGGAAGACACCAGCACGACCTGGTGTCCGCTGGCATTGAGTGTGGCGATTTGCTGCGCCCAGTTGCCGAGCGCAGCGAGATCGAGTCCCGCGCCCTGGTTCGTCACCAGACTGCTGCCTACCTTGACGACGATGCGCCTGCTCTTTGCCAAAACGTTTTTCATGGTGGACTTGATCAGAGGTTCCCTAAATTATATCCGCATCGGTTTCCTGGGCGCTTTCCGCGGCTGCCTGCCGTTCCAGTTCGTTCATCTTCAGCAAGTGATCCATGATCGCATAGGTCAGTTCCTTGCAGCCTTCCCCATCAATTGCTGAAATGACGAAGCAGCGCCCGTAATCGGTGAATTCTTTCAGGAAGGCTGCGACTTTTTCTTCGCGATCCTCCAACAGGTCGGCCTTGTTAAGCAGCAGCCAGCGCGGCTTTTCATGCAGCGACCGGTCGTACTTTTTCAGCTCGTTCAGGATCGCGCGCGCATCGTGTACCGGATCGGTATCTTCATAAATCGGCGCAATGTCCACCAGATGCAGCAACAGGCGGGTGCGTGCCAGGTGCCGCAGGAACTGGTGCCCCAGTCCGGCACCTTCTGCCGCGCCCTCGATCAGGCCCGGAATATCTGCGATGACGAAGCTCTTCTCGGACGACACGCGCACTACGCCGAGATTCGGATGCAACGTGGTGAATGGATAGTCGGCGACTTTGGGCTTTGCGGCTGAAACGGCGCGTATGAAAGTTGATTTGCCGGCATTAGGCATGCCCAACAACCCGACATCGGCAAGCACTTTCAACTCGAGCTGCAATTCGCGCTCTTCCCCGGGTGTGCCGGGAGTGCATTGTCTCGGTGCACGGTTGGTGCTGGATTTGAAATGGATGTTGCCCAGTCCTCCCGCTCCGCCTTTGGCAAGCAACACCTTTTCTCCGTCGTGGGTCAGGTCGGCGATCACTTCGCCCGTGTTGATGTCGGTGATCACGGTTCCGACCGGCATACGCAACACGATGTCGTCCGCGCCCTTGCCGTAACAATCTGAGCCGCGTCCCGGTTCGCCGTTCCTTGCGCGGTGCGTGCGGGCGAAACGGTAGTCCACCAGCGTATTGATGTTACGGTCTGCCAGAGCATATATGCTGCCACCACGACCGCCATCACCGCCGTCCGGCCCGCCTTTCTCGATGTATTTCTCGCGGCGAAAGCTGGCGATGCCATTACCGCCTTTGCCGGCAAATACTTCAATTTTGGATTCGTCGATGAACTTCATGTCATATAAACCGGAAATAAAAAAGCCCTATCAACTGATAGGGCCGGTCAGTTCAAAGCAGCGTTTCTTATGCGGCTACAATGGAAACGGTCCTGCGCTTCTGCGCGCCCTTGATCGCGAACACAACCTTGCCGGTGATCTTGGCGAACAATGTGTGATCCTTGCCCATGCCGACGTTCTCGCCCGGGTGGAATTCCGTACCGCGCTGGCGCACGATGATGCTGCCCGCGCTGACCAGTTCGCCGCCATAGCTCTTTACGCCCAGTCGTTTCGAGTGTGAGTCGCGTCCGTTACTGGTGCTGCCGCCGCCTTTCTTTGATGCCATGCTGTTTGCTCCTTGATACTATTTAGCGGAGATACCGTCGATGCGGATCTCGGTAAAATTCTGACGATGCCCCTGGTTCTTCTGGTAGTGCTTGCGGCGGCGCATCTTGAAGATGCGGACTTTGTTGCCGCGGCCATGCGATACGATCGTTGCCTTCACGGAAGCACCGTTCAGCAAAGGCGTGCCCACCTTCAGTTTGTCGCCGTCGGCAACCATCAGCACTTCGTCCAGTACGACAGCGCTGCCTTCGTCTCCGGGTATGGTTTCGATCTTCAGGGTTTCGCCTTTGGTGACACGGTATTGCTTGCCACCGGTTTTAATGACTGCGTACATGATTGCCTCGCTTGATGCGTTCCTTTTACAGAGCCGCGCATTATACACAAACGGATTTCCCCGTCAAAATGATTTTTCAGGACATTTAACAGTTTGTCGCTTGACCGATTCCCCTATCGTTTCATCGATTCAAAGAACTCGGCGTTGTTCTTGGTTGCCTTGATCTTGTCGAGCAGGAATTCCATCGCTTCCAGTTCGTCCATCGGGTAGAGCAGCTTGCGCAGCAACCATATCCTTTGCAGGATGTCCTGTTTGATCAGCAGTTCTTCCTTGCGTGTGCCGGAGCGGTTGACGTTGATTGCAGGATAGATGCGCTTCTCGGCCATGCGTCGGTCGAGGTGGATCTCCATGTTGCCGGTACCCTTGAATTCCTCGTAGATCACATCGTCCATGCGAGAACCCGTGTCGACCAGCGCGGTGGCTATGATGGTCAGCGACCCGCCTTCCTCGATGTTGCGCGCCGCGCCGAAAAAGCGTTTCGGACGGTGCAACGCATTGGCGTCCACGCCGCCGGTCAAAACCTTGCCGGATGAGGGAACCACCGTGTTATATGCGCGAGCCAAGCGGGTGATCGAATCGAGCAGGATGATCACATCCTTTTTGTGCTCGACCAGGCGCTTGGCCTTTTCCAGCACCATTTCGGCAACCTGTACATGTCGGCTGGCCGGTTCGTCGAACGTGGAAGCGACCACTTCGCCGCGCACAGTGCGCGTCATTTCGGTCACTTCTTCGGGACGTTCGTCGATCAGCAGAACTATAAGGATAGCGTCCGGATTGTTCGAAGCGATGGAATGCGCGATGTGCTGCAGCATCACGGTCTTGCCGGATTTCGGCGAGGCAACCAGCAGGCCGCGCTGCCCTTTCCCGATCGGCGCAACGATGTCGATGATACGTCCGGTGATGTTCTCCTCTGCTTTGATGTCACGCTCGAGTTTCAGAGGTTCGGTGGGGAATAACGGGGTAAGGTTCTCGAACAGTATCTTGTTCTTGGCATTCTCGGGCGGCTCGCTGTTGACCTTGTCCACTTTTACCAGGGCCACATAGCGCTCACCGTCCTTTGGGGTGCGTATCTCGCCTTCGATCGAATCGCCGGTATGCAGGTTGAAGCGGCGGATCTGGCTGGGGCTGACATAGATGTCGTCCGGGCCGGCCAGGTAGGAAGTATCAGGCGAACGCAGGAAGCCGAAGCCGTCCGGCAGGATCTCCAGCGTGCCGTCGCCAAAGATGCTTTCGCCCTTTTTAGCCTGGCTTTTCAGCAAAGCGAAAATGACGTCCTGCTTGCGCATTCGATTGGCGTTTTCTATTTCATTGGCCGCAGCCATTTCAACAAGTTCGGTGACGTGTTTGGTTTTCAGGTCGGATAAGTGCATAGCGATGCGAGATTGGTGATTGAGGAAAGCGAAATCTAAGGGTTAAATCAAGCCAAGGGTTAAAACAATAAAGGTTTGGAATTGGTTCAGACCGAATCGGGTGCTAGACGGCCACCCGCATGCCCTGTAACGTTTTCGTTTTGTATTTTTTATCGCTGGGGGACGATTCCGGAGGGCAATGCGGGTGAGACAGTAAACGCTTTATATGTGGCTGTCAATAAAAGCCGTCAATTGGGATTTGGACAGGGCGCCGACTTTGGTCGCCGCAATATCGCCATTCTTGAACAGCATCAGTGTCGGGATGCCTCGTATGCCGAATTTTGCAGGAGTCTGCTGGTTTTCGTCCACATTCAGTTTGGCGATCGTCAGTCGGCCTTCATATTCCTTGCCGATCTCGTCCAGAATGGGCGCAATCATGCGGCAGGGACCGCACCATTCGGCCCAGTAATCGACCAGCACCGGCAACGGCGCCTGCAATACCTCGGCGTCAAAAGTGGAATCGGAAACGTAGTGTATATGTTCGCTCATTTATGGGTCTCGCTTTAAGGGATTGATTCGGAAGGCGGCAAGCGCTCAATTGGGGATTAGTGGAGAGATTTCAAGAAGCATCCTAACCAAAAACGGCCCTTCTGTGAAGTGAATTTAATCTTCCCGGCTCTGCTAAAATACCATATTGTTGTAATCATATGGAGTGCCGCCATGACCTATGTTGTTTCCGAACCATGCATCAAATGCAAATACACCGACTGTGTGGACGTGTGCCCGGTGGATTGCTTCCGAGAGGGCCCGAACTTTCTGGTGATAGACCCGGATGAATGCATCGATTGCACTTTGTGCGTGGCGGAATGTCCGGTGGAGGCGATATATGCCGAAGATGATTTGCCGCAGAACCAGCGCCACTTTACCGCATTGAATGCCGAATTATCTAAAAAATGGAGTCCCATCGTCGAGAAAAAGGACGCGCTTTCCGATGCCGATGAATGGAAGGACGTGAAGGACAAGTTGCAACTCCTTGAGCGTTGATCTCCATATTTCTTGATCGGGTAGCTAGCCATATCCTGTCCTGCCATGCCCAGGACTCCCCTGATCTGCGCAGGGCGACAGTCCTGTTGCCCAATTACCATGTAGCCCGACCGCTGGCGCAGGCATTAAGCGCGTTGTCCAAATTGCCTGCCCTATTGTTGCCGCAGATGACCACGCTCAACGACTGGGCGTTGCAGATACCCCTCGACACCCCCGTCACTACAGACACCCGGCGCCATGCATTGCTTTACCAGCATCTGCGCAAGCGTCAGTGGTTCGAGCAGGCCGATCTTTGGAGCATGACTCGAGACTTGCTGTTGCTGTTCGACGAACTCACGTACTCGCTCAAAGCATTGCCGGATGACGCCGATGCCTTCGCCGCTGCCGTGCAGCTCGCATACCAGGCCCGGCAGAACAGCACGCTGCAATTGGAGTCGCGGCTGGTGTTCGAGTTGTGGCATGCAATGCAAAGCGCTGCCGAGCTGGATAAAGCGAGCGCCTACCAACTGCGTCTGGGCAAGCTGGCGGCACGGGCGAGCCAACCACTAATCGTGCTTCGCGCGTCGGATTGGGATGCGCTGGAGCAGCGCTTCCTCGATGAATATGCGCAACGAGCAGAAGTGACGGTGTTTGACGTGAGGGAGATGGCGGCGACCAACCTGCAAAATCCCCCGCCTCTAGCTGGAAAACTGCATTTCTTTGCAGCAACCAGCCTGGAACAGGAGGCACATGCCGCCGCGATGCAGGTGCGTCTATGGCTGCAGCAAGGAAAACGCGACATCGCCATCGTGGCGCAAGACCGAGTCGTTGCCCGGCGCATGCGCGCGCTGCTGGAACGCGACAAAGTGCTGGTCCAGGACGAGACGGGCTGGACCTATTCAACGCTCTCGGTGAGCACGGTTATGGACCGCTGGCTCACCGCGCTGCGAAGCGATTTCTACCACCAAGACCTGCTCGACCTACTCAAGTCGCCATTCATTTTCGCCGACATGACGGCCGGCGAGCGCAAGGCCGCGGTATACAAGCTCGAACATTTGCTGCGCAAACAGGGCGTGGTGGCGGGCCTGGAAAAATTCATCATACTTGCCAAGCAGGATACATTGCTGCATCAGCTGCTCGCGCGCCTGCGTGAGGCTGCCGCATTGCTGGAGCAGAACAAACGCCTGGGGTTATCGGTGTGGCTGTCAGCCTTGAACGAGAGTTTGAGCGTACTGGGTGTCGACAAGGGAATGCAACAGGACGAAGCGGGTGCGAAGATGCTGGCTGTTCTCGCCGTTTGGCAGCGGGAGTTGGCGGGCGATCGGGGCAGTTACCGTTTCACCGAATGGCGACGCTGGCTCGCGCAACAGCTCGATACCGACACCTATCAGGACACCGGCATCGAGAGCCCGGTACGGTTGACCCATCTTGCCGCAACGCGCTGGCGCGCCTTTGATGCGGTTGTGTTGCTGGGTTGCGATGCCGGCCATCTGCCGAGCATCGCGGACGGCGGGCGCTGGTTCAATGACGCGGTGCGCGGCAGTCTGAGCCTGCCCACGCGCGGCACACATGCCGCGCGACAGCGCGACGACCTGCTGGCGCTGCTGGCACTGAACGACTGTGTGCTGGCCACCTGGCAGAAGGACAGGAACGGCGAGGAAATCCTGTTGAGTCCATACCTGCAAATGCTGCGCGATCACCATCTGCTGGCACACGGCGATGATCTGTCAGAGAACGAACTGGCCGCATTTCTTGCGGCGGAAGATGCACGTGCCGTCGAATTGCAGCGCGCAGCGCAACCCGCTCCATCCGTGCCTTCCGATGCTGTGCCGCAGAGTGTATCGACCAGCGCCTACAACAGTCTGGTTGCCTGCCCCTACCAGTTCCACGCGCGCTATATTCTGCGCCTCAATGAGCTGGATGAAGTGCGGGAAGCCATCGAAAAGCGCGATTATGGCGAGCGCGTGCATGACATCTTGCGCCGCTTTCATGAACGTTATCCGCAAGTGACCGGACATCCGGCGGTAGAGATCGATGCTGCCTTGCGCGAGATCAGCGAGCAGGTGTTCGCCGATCTGCTGAAGCAGGACTTTGCCGCGCGTGCCTGGCTGGCGCGATGGTTCAAGTCGTTGCCTGCCTATCTGGAATGGCAGATGGAGAGCGAATCGCAAGGCTGGCGCTACGCCGGGGCGGAAAGTGAATTTGAAAGGGAACTGGAAGGCGTGCGCTTGCGCGGACGCATCGACCGCCTGGATGTGAAGGAAGGTGAGAAACGCGTGCTCGACTACAAGACGCAGCGGGAACAGTATCTGCGCGACAAGTTGAAAGAACCGGGCGAGGATGTGCAACTGGCCTGCTATGCCTTTGCGCAGGAAGCGAACGAGGCGGCATTCGTCAGTATCGAGAATGGGGACGTAAAGTCGGTGGCGCCCGCGCAGAATGCCCAGCAACTGGCGCAACTCAACGCCGCGCGGCTGGTGCAGGTGATGGGCAGCATACGTGGAGGTACAGGCTTGCCTGCGAACGGTATTGACCATGCATGTAATTACTGCGAGATGCGCGGCGTATGTCGCAAAGGGGAGTGGGCATGACCAACCACATTGCCCTCGACCCCAAACGCAGCATCGTCGTCGAGGCATGCGCCGGCAGCGGCAAGACCTGGCTGCTGGTATCGCGCATCGTGCGCCTGCTGCTCGATGGTGCCCAACCTTCGCAGATACTGGCGATCACCTTTACGCGCAAGGCAGCGCAGGAGATGCGGGCTCGCCTGCAGGAAAATCTGCGCGACCTGGCCATGAAGGACGAGGCATTCGTGCGCGGTTTCTTCGCCGAGCGCGGTTTGAAAGATTTGAGTGGCGAGAAGCTGCAACGCGCAAGGGATCTCTTTGCCGCCGTGTTGCCTGCACAGCCCGGCATCACCATCAGCACCTTTCACGGCTGGTTCATGCAGGTGATGCAACGCGCACCGCTGAATGCCGGCGTGATGCAGGGCATGACATTGCTGGAACGCCCGGGCAGCATGCAGGAGGAAGCATGGGAAGAATTGCTCGAGCAGATGCGCAAACGGCCGGATGATATGCCGGCTCAGCACATGCAATGGCTGTTCGGCGAAAGCGGGCTGTACAACACGCGCAAATTGCTGTTCAGCTTTCTTGGCAAGCGCGCCGAGTGGTGGGCTTATACGCAAGGGCAGGCAGAACCCGTGACCTTCGCGCTGGTCAAGCTGCGCATCGATCTTGATGTGGACATGGCGTTAGACCCGGTCGCAGATTGGGGAACGCAAAGCAATAGCCGAGAAGTGTTGTTCGCTTTCGTGCAACAACTTGCTGAAAATGGAACGCATACACAAAAGGAAAATGCGAGTGAAATCGAACGTGCATGGACGGATTATGCAGAGATTGAGCGTTTTATAAAGGTGTGGCCATTGCTGTTCACGCAGGAAGGTTCACCACGAAAGCTCAAGTCAACGAAGAATCAGAACAGCGAAACATTCATTGTTGCACTGAATAACCTCCAAGCCAGCCTGCAAGCAGTACGCGACACTCTTGCCGAACAAGAGGCATATCGTCTGAACGAGGCGGTACTGCATTGCGGCACGGCCTTGCTCGACCGATATCAGGCATTGAAGCGGCAAAAGCAGCAAATGGATTTCGCCGATCTCGAATGGCAGCTAAGCCGTCTTCTGCAAAACAGCGAACACGCCGAGACCATGCAGTATAAGCTCGACAGCCGCTATCGCCACGTGCTGCTCGATGAATTCCAGGATACCAACCCGCTGCAATGGAAAACGCTGCGCGCGTGGTTCGATGCATCGGCGGCGGTGGACTCTCAGCCGACCGTGTTCATCGTCGGCGACCCCAAGCAGTCCATCTACCGTTTCCGCCGTGCCGATGCACGGCTGTTCGGAGTGGCGCGCGATTACCTGAAGCAGAATTTCGCGGCGCACGAATTGCACAACAATAGAACCCGCCGCAATGCGCTGCCCATCGTCGAAGCCGTGAATGCGGTATTCCGCGATCAGCCGGATGGCTTCGAGTTCGCCGAGCACGAGACCCATCAACATGACCTGCCGGGGCACGTGATGGTGCTGCCTCTCGAGGAGGCCGACCAACGAGGGGAAGCTGCAAAAGATAGCGCCGGGCTGGTACTGAGGGATCCGCTGACCACAAAGCGGGATGAAGCGGGCGAAGGCGCGCGCCACAAGGAGGCTGATCATTTCGCCGATTTGCTGCAAACCATCACAGGCAGCTGGTCGGTGACTGAACAAGACAAGGAGATAAAACGCAACAAGGAACGGCGCGCCGTCTACAGCGACATCATGGTGCTGGTGCGCGGGAGAACCCACCTTGCAGTGTACGAAGAAGCCCTGCGTGCAAGACATATCCCTTTCATCAGCTCTCGGCGCGGCGGCCTGCTCGATACGCTGGAAGCCGAGGACATTCAGGCATTGCTGACATTTTTGATCACGCCTTTTGCAGACCTCGCGCTCGCGCAGGTGCTGCGCACGCCGTTATTCGCTTGCAGCGATGGCGATCTGATGCGGCTAGCCGCGATACAGAACGAGTCGAGCTGGTGGGTACGTTTGCAGCAAATGGATGATCCTGCGCCCGCCCTGCTGCGTGCGAAGGAGTTGCTTAAAAACTGGTTGGTGCTTGCCGACAAGCTCCCGGTGCACGATTTGCTCGACCGCGTGTACTTTGAGGGCGACGTGCTGGCGCGTTATGCCGCCGTGCTGCCGCCCGAGATGCGCGCCAAGGTCATTGCCAACCTGCACGCTTTCATGGAGATCGCTTTGAGCGTGGATGCGGGGCGCTACCCCAGCCTGCCGCGTTTTCTGCAGGAGCTGCGCGAATTGCGCGACAGCCGTGAAGATGCGCCGGATGAAGGCAGGCTAGGCAGTATCGGCAATGCGGTGCGCATCTACACCGTGCACGAAGCCAAGGGACTGGAGGCTCCCATCGTCTGGTTGCTGGATGCAAACGCGGAAGGGAAACGCCGCGAGGGCAACGACGTGCTGCTGGACTGGCCGCCGGAGTCTGCAACACCGCAACATTTTTCGCTCTATGCCGATCAGGTTTCGCGCGGCGCGAAGCGCTCTGCGTTGTTCGGACAGGATGCCTTGCAGCAGGCGCGCGAAGAGATGAACCTGCTCTACGTCGCGATGACGCGCGCGCAACAGGCGCTGATCGTCAGCGGCAACAAGGGAGGAAAAAAGAACAATGCGACTACCTGGTACGACCGCATCGCGGCGGTGGTGGGCGAGCAGCCCAATCCGTTGCAAAAAGCGATGCCTGCCATCGGCATAAAGCAGGCAGCTGGTGAACAGAAAGCGGCCTTGCCTGACATCATTCCCACCGGCAAGCGCGCCGCCCGCAACACGGTGCAACAGCAGCGCGGCATTTGGCTGCATGCGCTGCTTCAGCATCTTACGGATGGAAATGCGGCTGACAAAAATGATTTGCAGCAACGCCTGGTTATTCCGGACGACGAGATCGAAGCGCTGTGGAAACAAGCACATGACCTGTTTGCGTCGAAGCAGCTCGCACGCTTCTTTGATCCCGGGCAATATCAAAATGCTGGCAACGAGGTGCCTTACGTGAACGCAACGGGCGAACTGAAGCGCATCGACCGGCTGGTGGAATTCGAGGATGAAGTGTGGGTGCTGGATTACAAACTGGGAGAGTCAGCCGATGCAGCACGTTATCGCGCTCAGATGCGTGAATATCGGGAGGCGATGCAAGCCGTGTATGACGGAAAGACAGTGCGCAGTGCGCTGGTGTTTGCGAATGGGGTTGTAGCCGAGACAAATTGACGTTCCGCCAGGTGCGCGGGCCGTCTGCCGGATGCCATAGTTATGCAATTTCCGATTCAAGCGGGGATTTTTTGCAAACGAGCACGATCTTACCTACCACGCCGCCCTTTCCGAGCAGTTCCTGGGCTTGCCTTGCCTCGGCAAGCGGAAATCGTTGCGCGACGATCGGCTTGATTTTCTTTTGTTGGAGGAAATCGAACAGCGCAGTCAGATCCTGCCGAAACCATTCCGGCTTCAGGCGCATAAGCGTCTGGATACTGTATGGGACCACGCGTTTCCGTCCCGGGAGAAGCCAGCCGCCCGCGATGTACAGCGCGTAATTCGAAAGTCCATGCAGGCGATTGCGGCGACCTGTGCGGCCGGCACCCAATCCTTCCCCGCGCAGAGTCGTCGTATTGCCATACCCTACGACCTTGCCGCCGGGGCGCAGCGCCTGGCGTGAATTCCAGAGGTGTGCGCCACTGATGGGGTCGAAGACAACGTCCACGCCTTCCTGTGTGAGACGGTGAATTTCCGTAACGACATCCTGCTGTTTGTAATCGATCGGGGTGGCGCCCAGCTCGGAAACGGCCGACGCGCCCCGCGATGAAGAGCAGGTTCCATACATCTCGAGGCCGGCGACGCGCCCAAGCTGCAAGAGTGCCGTACCGACCCCGCCCGACGCGCCGTAAACCAGCGCACGCTGTCCGGGTTTGACTTTCGCGGAACGATGCAGCATCTGGTACGCCGTGATGTAGTTCAGGATGAGACTGACTGCCTCGGCGGCGTCCAACCCGGGCGGCACCGGAACCAGCTTGTTCTTCGGCAGGCAGATGAACTCCGCGTACGCGCCGTGTATGGGCATTGCGGCCACGATCTGTCCCGGTTCGAATCCTGAAACGCCTTGGCCGAGCCGATCCACTGTGCCAACCAGATCCCACCCAGGCGTATAGGGCACACTGGGCGTTTCGGGATGTATGCCCTCGCGCGCCATGATGTCTGGCATGGCAACACCTGCGGCCTGCACCCGCACCCGTACTTCACCGGCTTTGGGTTCGGGGCATTCTTCCTCGATCACCTGAAGTGCGTCGGGTCCGCCGTAGTGGGTGACGATGATACGCGTGTGTTTCATGGACCGTAATATGTCCTCGCATAGAGTTGGCGCCAGAAAGCAACGGCATTTCCGGGTTGACGTGGCGCACACTCTAAACACTCCTTAAAATGGGCGCAACAACTTCAAGGATTCCGGCCGTGAAGCAAGAAACAAGCAGGGGCCGCGGTGCGACAATGCAGATCGAGGGGCGCTTCGAGCATGTGGAGCGAGAACGCTTCGACGACGGCTGGGGGACGATGGACGAAGAATTGCCGCCGCTCAAAACAACAGTGACGGTGGAGCATGCGAAAAGCGTATTGCAGCACCAGAAATCACCCGACATTCCGTTCGAGCTGTCGCTGAACGCCTATCGCGGCTGCGAGCACGGTTGTATCTATTGTTATGCGCGACCTTCGCACGCCTACCTGAATCTCTCGCCGGGGTTGGACTTCGAGACGAAGCTGTTCGCCAAGCCGGATGCGGCGAAACTGTTGCGCGCGGAGCTGGCGAAACCTTTCTACCGCTGCTCACCGATCGCGCTCGGTTCCAACACCGATCCTTACCAGCCGATCGAACGCGAATGGAAGATCACACGGCAGATACTCGAGGTGCTGGCGGAATGCAGACACCCGGTTTCCATCGTCACCAAGTCCTCATTGATCGAGCGCGACCTCGATGTGCTCACCCGACTGGCCGATGATGATCTGGTGCAGGTGTTCATCTCGGTCACGACATTGGATGCCGAACTGGCACGCAAAATGGAACCGCGCACCGCTACGCCGAGCCGCAGGCTGCAAGCCATTCAAACGCTGAACGAGGCGGGCGTGCCGTGCGGGGTGTTCGTGGCGCCGGTAATCCCGTTCCTGACCGATGCCGAGCTGGAAAAGCTACTCGAGACTGGGTACGAACATGGTGCCCGCAGTGCGGGCTATATCCTGTTGAGACTGCCTTATGAATTGAAGGACCTTTTCAAGGACTGGCTTGCCACGCACTACCCTCTGAAGGCGGAGCATGTGATGAGCCGGATGCGCGAGATGCGCGGCGGGCGCGAAAACGATCCGGAGTTCGGCAGCCGTTTCCACGGCCAAGGCCTGTTCGCCGATTTGCTGGCACAACGCTTCAACAAGGCGTGCGAAAGGATGGGCATTAATCTGGAGAATGCTGCACTGGATACGAGGCAATTCGTCAAACCGAACCTTGGGGGGCAAGGAAGTTTGTTCTAGCCTGGCGCGGCATTTACCCGATTAATGCAATCAACTATTGTTTGTCTCCGGTTAATTGGCTAGAATTCTGCGTTCCTAACAAATATCCGAAGGAGAATAACAATGGAACATACATTACCTCCCCTGCCCTATGCGATGGACGCGCTGCAGCCGCACATGTCGAAGGAGACTTTCGAATACCATTATGCGAAGCACCACCAAGCCTATGTGACCAACCTGAACAACCTGATCAAGGGCACCGAGTACGAGAAGCTTGATCTCGAAGCTATCATCAAGAAAGCGACTGCCGGCGGCATCTACAACAACTCCGCACAAGTCTGGAACCATACTTTTTTCTGGAATTGCATGAAGCCAAACGGTGGCGGCGCACCTTCCGGCGTGCTTGCGGATGCTATCAACAAGAAGTGGGGCAATCTGGATGAATTCAAGAAGGCATTCCAGACCTCGGCTGTGGGCAACTTCGGTTCCGGCTGGACATGGCTGGTGAAGAAGGCTGACGGCAGCCTCGATATCGTCAACATGGGCGCGGCCGGTACACCGCTGACCACCGGCGAAAAAGCCTTGCTGTGCGTGGACGTGTGGGAACATGCCTACTACATCGATTATCGCAACTTGCGTCCCAAGTTCGTCGAAACCTTCCTCAATAATCTGGTGAACTGGGATTTTGTGGCAAAGAACTACGGTTAATAAAAACCAATAATCTGTTAATCTATTTTGTGACAATTGATTCGTTGCGCAGAGAATACATTTTTAACACTTGGCTAGGTACAAATAATGAATGCGTAACTCGAAAGGCGCTTTTTAGGGCGCCTTTTGTCATTCCGAATGTCAGGGAAGGGTGTTTGCTGAAAATGGTTTACTGAAGTCCGGCAGACCTTTCAACTCTGATGGTCAGCGAATCATGCTTGACAGGCAAGACGGTACTTAATTTAGACGTTATGCGTAAAAAGAGACAGGGAAAGTGGAGATTCTGACATTCATTTTAGTTTCTATCGGAATAATCATTATTCCAGGCCCAAATGTATTAATTATAGT
>QJWF01000146.1 GCA_003235435.1 Nitrosomonadales bacterium | reverse complement strand
CATCGTTTTTGCTCAGCGGCCCCAGGTGATAGCGCGCGATGAGGCGTTGAGCGAGCTGGCGCAATTACGGGCGCGATAAGATCTCCTCCAGTTCCGGTTGGCCCAACAAAATGATCTGTAGCAGCTTGCGCTGGTTGGTTTCCAGATTGGTAAGCAACCTCAATTGCTCCAGTACATCGGCGGATAGATTCTGAGCCTCGTCGATGATCAGCACCGTATGCCTGCCCTTGGCGTGCGCGTCGAGAAGATAGGTATTGATGCTATCGATGTACACCTTGATACTGGTGTTGCCGGAAGGAACGGCAATACCGAATTCAACGCAAATGGTCGAGAGTAGCTCAACCACCGTCAGCTTGGGGTTGAAGATGTAGGCCACGTCGCACGATGCCGGGATCTGATCGAGGAAGCAGCGGCACACTGTGGTCTTGCCGGCACCCACTTCGCCGGTGAGCAATACAAACCCCCCGCCCGCGTTCACGCCATACAGAAGATGCGCAAGCGCCTCCTGATGGCGCTGGCTCATATAGAGATAGCGGGGGTCCGGTGCGATGGAAAAAGGCTCTTCGGCAAGGCCAAAGTAACTCTGGTACATGGGCAGCCTGTCAGTGGATATCCTGGTAGGGAAGGCGTCATTATAGCGGCAAGCGCCGAGCTTGATACCCGGCTCGTCTGGGGGCCGGGGCTCTTTACGGCAATCGTTCGAAGCTAGCGCGCTTCCGGCCAAGGCTGGATCCGCGACTGATCGGGTCGAGAGATCGTTAAAGGAGTCGGTTGAGCCCGCAGCCTTTAAATCCACAGTAAATAACTGCACAAATGTACCCTTCGAAATTCTCTATTTACTTGGCAAATGAACAGGAGTAGCGTTAGCTAAGTCAAGGTCTGCTCATGGCCGTGTGAACAACCTGCGACCTTTGACCTGCATAAGGCGTTTCTTTATCGAAATACAAAAATGTCATTTGTTATCGGAGGAGGAAACTATCATGGAACAAGATCAAGACCTGTCACGCCGTAATTTTCTCAAACTGGGTGTTGCGGCAAGCACGCTCGCTGTTGGCGGCACTGCGGTATCTGGCAATGCGCTCGCCAAAACCATGCCCAGCGGAAAAACCAAGGCCGCAATTCCCAAGGCCAAAGGCCCGCGGTTGGTGATCGTCGGAGGCGGCACCTCCGGGCTTACCATAGCCAAATATGCCAAGAAGGAATATCCCACGTTCGATGTGGTGCTGGTGGAAAAGCGTGACATGTATGCGTCCTGCTTTTCCAGCAACCTGTGGTATCCGGGAATCATCGATCTGGAGTTCCTGGCCGACCACAGTTTTCTGGATGCCGCCCGGAACAATAACTACATATATTTCAATGCTACCGTTAACGGGCTGGATCGTTCGGCGCGAAAGGTTATTACCAACGAGGGCGAGATAGCTTACGACTTCCTGGTGATCGCTCCGGGCATTTCCTACGATTACGAAAAGATCGGCGTAAAAGACGTGGAAACGATGACCGCCCTGCGCCAGACCTTTCCCGGGGGATTCATCTCGACTACCGAACACGTCACCATTCATCGAAAGGTTCAGGAGTTCGAGGGCGGCGTGTTTGTACAGACCGTTCCCTCCGGCAACTACCGCTGTCTGCCCGGACCTTACGAGCGTTCTTGCATGATCGCCTCGGTGATCAAGAAGAACAAGATCAAGGGCAAGGTGCTGATACTTGATGCCAATCCCGAGATCACGATCAAGAAGGATGGATTTCATGCCGCCTTTGACGAGTTGTACAAGGATATCATCCAGTGGATGCCAAGCTCGGCCGTGACCGGAGTGGACGTGGAAAAGAAAATCATCAAGACGGAATTCGATTCCATCCCGTTCGATGATGCGGCAATCTATGCCAACGTTCGCGGTTCCACGCTGATCGAGCAGCTTGGTTTGATGGCGCCGTCCACCAGAAGCAACCAGAAGGAAGCCGACATCGATATTCGTTTCTATAATTACATCGGTGATCCCCATGTCTATGTATCAGGCGACTCGAGGCGCCATCCTTATTCCAAGAGCGCCAACACTTCCAATACCGAGGGCAAGTACATTGCCAAGGTGCTGGCTGCGCGTGCACAGGGCAAGGAGATCGCCTGGGTCAGCCCGCGCACCGTTTGCTACTCGATGGTCGATGCCGACCCGATGGAAGCCATCAGTGTTGATGCCGGTTATGACTACGATCCCGCCAAGGATCTCATTTCAGGCTTCTCGAAAGACACCAAGACTTTCGAGGACCGGGATGTGGCCAAAGGCAAAGCCACTCTGGAATGGGCACGCGGCATATACCGCGACATGTTTGACGCCTGACCGGTATCCCGGACAGCCACCCTGAACGGTGACTGTCCAGTTTCAAACCTGCAATGGGAGTCGACGATGGACAGACGCGGATTCATAAAGATTTGCGCCGGAAGCGCTGCCGCTCTTGCAATGGGTGTCCCGCGCGTTTGGGCGGAAGACTTCCGGGATTTTTCACAAGCCCTGCTCACAGACACAGACGGTGCACCGCTCAAGGCGTCCACTCTGGGAACCGAGGAAGCCTATATATTCCATTATCCATACAAGGGTGTGCCCTGCTTCCTGATCAACCTGGGCAAACCTGCCGCCAGCATGACACTCTCGGGCGATCCGCTGAGCGCGGAAAAAGGTCCCTATACCTGGCCGGGTGGAGTCGGCAAGACATCGAACCTTGTTTCTTACGTTGCGATCTGCACCCACCAATTGAGCGCCCCGAACAAGGATATTAGTTATTTGCGCTACGCTGCCAGCGGCAGCGAATTGGCAGGCGCGCCGGGCAAGATCGTGTGTTGCGCGCATGGCACCATATTCGACCCGGCGAAGGGCGCCGAGCATATATTCGGTCCCGCGACATATCCGTTGGTGCCGGTACGGCTGGAATACAATCCTGTCGACGACAGCCTCGCGGCAACCGGCATCGCCGGACATCATTTGATCGACCAGTATTTCAAGAGTTACAAGCGCGACCTGATCAAAGAGTTCGGTCCCGGCGTTTATCGCGAAAGCGTGGGCGGCCACACGATCATGCAGTTGCTTAGCAAGTATTCGGAAAGCATACCGGCATGTTGAATTGCTAACCTTTATGAGACATTAGCTGCTCTCGACCAATATCTGTTTGCAGCTTTCACTGATGCGGAATTGGAGCTTTAGACGATTTTCGGGAAAATCAGCTATCTTGATGCCTGACTTTGAAGTTTGAATGGCAGCTATATCCGCGCCTTACATGAACGACTTTGCTCGGATCAAAGTGAAATTGAAGCGGCGTGACGATTTCTTGCCCGATCACGTCAAGGCCGCGAAGGCCGGGCAGTTGAATTTCGGGTTTCAGGAATTTACGACATCCGGGTATGGCACGCTGCAGACATTCAATTAATGAACTTCGACAGGCCCGTTATTTGCTGCAATGCAGCCGCAAGGAGAATGACCATTGAACTTTCTGGCCCATGCACTGCTGGCAGGCGACAATCCGGCCTTGATCGTGGGAGGTGTAATCGGGGACTGGATCAAAGGACCTTTGCCCGGCGCATTGCCGGACGATCTGGCAAAGGGTGTGTCGCTGCATCGTGCAATAGACAGTTTTGCTGAATCCCAGCCTGCCTTCAGGCGGAGCCGAGCACGCATCTCGGTTGATCGCAGGCGATATGCCGGCGTGCTTGTCGATGTGATCTACGATCATTTGCTTGCAAGCAACTGGGCCGACATCCATCATCAGCCGCTCGAAGAATTTTGTGCAGGGGTCTACGGTTTGATCAGTGACAGGCTGAACGATCTGCCCGCCTCGTCTCGCCCCGCATTGACGATGATGGAAAAGGAAAATTGGCTGTCCAGCTACGCGCAGATCGACGGTATCTCCGACGTGTTGCTCCGAATGTCACGCAGAGCCCGGCAACCCAATCCCCTGGCAAACGGCGAGCGGGAGTTTCTTGCAGATGTGGATGGATTCACCTGCGATTTCCATTACTGGATGGCCGACATGAAAGCGTTTTGTCGTTGCTGGCAGCCGGGTTGATTGAAGGCAGGGTAATCGCAGGTATTCTACTTAAACCTCGCCTCACATGATTTTGGCGAATTGTCATGTACACTTCGTCACCATGAAATTCGTTCATCTGGTCATCCCCGATTTGTTTCTTCCGAAGGATTTTGCCGCCGAGATCGTTGATGGCTTGGCTTTGCCGGCTTTGAAAAAGATTCTGGGACGGGGACACATGGAGATCCTTGATCCTGTGTCGCTGGAAAACCTGTTGTGTAAAAAGTTCGGTATTCCTTTCGAGACTGAAGCGCCGATCGCTGCTATCTCCGCAGCTTACGATGGACTTGCCGAGGGATTCTGGATGCGCGCCGATCCGGTGCATCTTGATTTGCAGCGCGACCGGTTGCTGCTTGCAGGCGTGCAGGTCGACGGCGCCGAAGCGGCTGCTTTCTGCGCGAGCCTGAACCAGCACTTTTCCGGTCAGGGCATGGAATTTCTTGCGCCGCGTCCGCATCGTTGGTATGTGCATCTGAATACCCTGCCGCGCGTCCGAACCACACCGCTTTCGAAAGTGATCGGCGGCGATGTGCGAGGGGTCCTGCCGACAGGGGATGATTCTGCGCGTTGGCATCAACTGTTCAACGAGGTACAAATGCTGCTGTTCGCGCACCCGCTCAATGCAGCGCGGGAAGCGCGAGGTGATCTGGCGGTAAACAGCGTGTGGTTTTGGGGCAGTGGAGAACTGCCAGGTGCAGTACAGAAATCTTATGGCAGCGCAAGTTCCGATGAAGAACTGGTCGCGATGTTCGCCGCAACGGCATGCATCCCTTATGAGACTTTGCCGAATAATTGGAATAAAGTCATCGGCGATGGCAAACAATTGCTGGTTTGGACAGGCTTGACGTCTGCCTTGCGACGCGGCGATCTCGCTGCATGGCGCGATGCTTTGCAGGATTTCGAAACCGGATATGCGCAGCCGTTATGGCAGGCTTTGCGCAGCGGGAAAATTGATCTGCTGGAAATCGATATTCCGGGAGATGGCGGCATTCGTCGTTTATCGCTGGAGCGCGGGGATGTCTGGGCATTCTGGAGGCGTGCCGGGAGCTTGGCCGAATATTCCCTAGTGTAGAATGACACCAATATGATGAAGAGATACTGCCGGCACTCGGGAGGTTTTTTGTTTTGTAATGTTGTATTATCGCGTCGCGTTCAGTAGCCAATGACTTTGCTGTTGTTTTTTGGCAGACTGTTCGGATGGCTGGCAGTAAAATCGGTAAGGAACCAATATGAAAGTGTCATTTCTGGATTTTGAAAGTCAGATCGCCGAACTGGAAGACAAGATCGAGCAATTGCGCTTTGTGCAGGATGATTCCGCAGTCGATATAGCGGATGAGATTTCGCTACTGTCCAAGAAGAGCGTCGCATTGACCAAAGAGGTCTACTCCAAACTTTCGCCCTGGCAGATCTCCCAGGTGTCGCGTCATCCGCAGAGACCTTATACACTGGATTACATCGAGCATCTGTTCACGGATTTTGAGGAATTGCACGGCGATCGCGTATATGCCGACGATAAGGCCATCGTTGGGGGATTGGCCAGATTCAACGGCCAGAGCGTAATGGTGATCGGCCATCAAAAAGGGCGCGACACCAAGGAAAAGATCATGCGAAATTTCGGCATGCCGCGTCCCGAGGGCTATCGCAAGGCGATGCGCCTGATGCATCTGGCGGAAAAGTTCGACATACCCATTATGACCTTCATCGACACGCCCGGCGCTTATCCCGGCGTGGGTGCGGAAGAGCGCGGCCAGTCCGAGGCTATCGGACGAAATCTTTACGAAATGAGCGAACTGCGCGTGCCCGTCATCTGTACCGTGATTGGCGAGGGTGGCTCGGGCGGTGCGCTGGCAATCGCCGTGGGAGACGCGCTGCTGATGCTGCAATACAGCACTTATTCGGTCATCTCTCCCGAAGGTTGCGCATCGATTCTGTGGAAAAGCGCTGAAAAAGCACCAGAAGCCGCGGAGACATTGGGGATCACGGCAACCAGACTGAAGACGCTGGGCCTGGTGGACAAGATCATCAGCGAACCACTGGGCGGCGCTCACCGCGATTATGCAGCGACCATGCAGAATGTAAAAAAAGCACTGCAGGATGCACTGAAGACGGCCCAGGGCAAACCTGTTTCAGAGTTGCTGCAAAGCCGCTTCACCCGCTTGATGAGTTATGGCAAGTTCAAGGAAGTCGAGTTGCACTAACTTCTCTCCGTCCGTCATTCCGGCGCAGACCGGAATCCAGCTAATCAAATAATTTCCGGGGTTGCCGGACATTGCATGAGTTCTTTGATAAACCCAAATGGATTCCGGGCTGCGCCGGAATGACGAAGCTTGCTGGTATGGCGAAATGAGCATGCGTGTACATGCTTGCCAGCGGAAGAAATGGTACTTTGTATGTGGTGTCACTTCGAATTTGTTCAAACGGGTGTGGGGACACAAAAATCACATTGTTAATGGCT
>QJWF01000081.1 GCA_003235435.1 Nitrosomonadales bacterium | reverse complement strand
CATTCCCGAGATCATGGCTGGCAAGGACCTGATGGCCTCATCACAAACAGGCAGTGGCAAAACCGCTGCCTTCATCCTGCCCGTTCTTAATCGACTGGCTGTGCCCGCTACAATACCTGGCAAAGGCCCGCGCGTATTGGTATTGACCCCGACCCGCGAATTGGCCCAGCAGGTTTGCGATGCTGCGATCAAGTACGGCAAACACATGCGCTTCAAGATCATCAGCATACTGGGTGGCATGCCCTACCCGGTGCAGAATCGGCTGCTCTCCAACTATGTGGATATCCTGGTGGCAACACCTGGACGCCTGATAGATCACATTGAACGCGGACGAGTCGATTTCTCGCGCCTGGAAGCGCTGATTCTCGATGAAGCGGACCGCATGCTGGACATGGGTTTTATCGACGATGTAGAACGCATCGCTCATGCCACGCCCGTGTCACGTCAGACCCTGCTGTTTTCTGCAACGCTTGACGGCGTTGTCGGCAGTCTTGCCTCACGCCTGCTCAAGGACCCGAAACGCATCACCGTTTCGGCTCCCAGGGAAAAACATGAGCATATCGAGCAGCGCATGATGTTCGCCGATGACGTCGCACATAAGAACAAGCTACTCAGCCATCTTCTGACCGACGCGGACATGAATCAGGCGCTGGTATTCACCGCTACCAAGCGCGATGCCGATTCTTTGGCCGACAGATTGTCTGCACAAGGCCTTTCGGCCGCGGCGTTGCACGGAGATATGAGCCAGCGCGAACGCAACCGCACGCTGCTCAACATGCGAAACGGCAACGTGCGCGTCCTGGTTGCCACCGACGTGGCCGCACGAGGTCTCGATGTTCGCGGAATATCACACGTGATCAACTTCGACCTTCCGAAGTTCGCTGAAGATTATGTGCACCGTATCGGCCGTACTGGTCGCGGCGGCTCTTCAGGCATTGCCATTTCGTTCGCGTCCAATCGCGATGCAATTTTGCTGAAGCGCATCGAAAGATACACCGAGCAAAGCATCAAGATGCACACCATAGAGGGATTGGAGCCTAAATTCAAATTGCGCACTGCCCCCTCTTCGGATCGTTCGCGCGGCAACGGTGGTTCAAACAGAAATGGCGGTTTTGGTGGCAACCGCAACGGCGGCTACGGTGGCAATCGAAGCAATACTTTCACTGGCAACGGCAACAACGGCGGTGCAGGTTTCCACCATAGCGCGCCGGACAGCCGGCACCACCACGCAGGACACAAGGAAGGCCACCGCCACACCCACGGATTCCGTGGATCCGATCGCAACGGTGGTTTTTCAGGCAACGGTCGGCCACACACCCATGAAAGGAGTTTCGACAATCGCGACAGAGGCAACAGTCCACGCCGTCATGGAGGCCGTCCGAGCTATACGCTCGGACGGGGCAACAACGGAAACAACCGGTGACCAGCTTGGCATTGTCGACCAAGAAAAGCACGCCTTGGCGTGCTTTTTTTCCCCCGGGAATTCCATGGACGCCATGCTCGGCAAGATGAATATTGACGTAAACTCGACACAGATGCCAGTTTCCCGTCAGGTTGTCAGATAATCTGATTGATATGGATCTATTACAATGAAATCAAGCATCTCCGCTTGAATGTTGATCTGCCGCTTGTCGGCACGCGCGGCATATTTTCTTTTATTTATCATTATTTAAATAACTATTCTCATGCCGTTTGTCGGTTTTGGCGACTAATTGCATGGATTGTTGTATTTCTGGTATGGCAATTGCGAATATGCCTGATGACACACCACCGTGTGTTTAATTCAAGCCATAACCTTAAGGAGCATCTCAATGAAAAGCCTTCATATGAAGAAATTCGCAGTCCTATCGATCGCTGCATCGGCGCTGTTTGCCATCACTCCAGCAACACAGGCTGCAACGTTGGGTCCTACCAACTTTGATGTCAGCGTTGATCTAGCCGCAAGATGCCAGATACAGGGCGCACCGGCGCCGGTACTGGATTTTGGTGTGTATACCGCGTTCGTGGGTGCCGCGACTCCCGCGCCAACAACAGCCATTAATGTTGAATGTACGCGCAACCTTGCCGCTCCGACCTATAGCTTCGACGGCGGTACCGGCTACGGCGTGCTCGCTGGACTCAACTACAACGTCACCGCAACTGACGCAGTGGTTGCCGGTACGGCAGCTACTGCGGTTGCAGGCGGAATTGGAACTCCGGATGTCTATACGATCACGCTTACCGGTGCAATGGATCCGCTGCAGGCAGGTGATTGCGGTGGTTTAAGTGAGGCGGCCTGCGCCGGCGTACAGACGGTCACTCGTACGCTGACCATCACTTACTGATCGACGACGGCCTGGACCGCCAACGCCTTCCACTTTTGGCGGTCCAGCGGTACAGCCATGGCTAACCGCACGACATTCCCAATATCACGTTATTTTCTTGTCAAAGCTTTCCTTACACTGGCCCTGGCGGCCATGACCGGACTGGCAGCCCAGCCCAGTCATGCGACCCAGGGCAACATCCAATTCACGGTAAAGGTACAACTCGCGGTTTCCAGTGCAGGCCTGTGTCGCAGCAGCAACAGAATCAACGTGTTCGGGGACGTCGTAACGGTCATTTGCTCTACCGGCAAGACAACAGACTTTTCAGGCGATACAATGAACCTGCCATGGACTGAAATTCCTGATGGCCCCTTTCGTTATGTGAACCTCCTCTACGGCGCCATTGAAACATTGGGCATCGTGGAAAGTTATGCCGGAAGCGGCACCGAAACATCCTGGCGTGTAGTCAAACTTGCTGACCGGGACTACCTCGAGCTGATGGTAGGATGGTAGCAAACCGAAGATATTGACGATGAAGGCAGGTGTGCTGATGTACAAGTTAATTTCAAGACTGGCTTTGCTGGTATTGCTGGCTTCAGGTATCTCTACCCCGCTTTGGGCAGGCCCATTTTCAGTCAATCCCGTGCGCATCTTCATGACCCCCAAGGACAAGGCCGTGGCAGTAACCATTACCAACGAGGGCGACGATGAACTGGTGATGCAGGCAGACCTGTATTTGTGGAAACAAAAGCCGGGCGGCGAGGACGAACTTGAACTTACTGACGACCTGCTGATGTCTCCACCGATCATCAAGCTGGCCGGCAAGTCTCGCCAGGTCGTACGGCTGGCACGGCTGAGTCCTGTGAAGCAGGCAGAACAACTTACCTACCGGATGATCGTTCGTGAGATCCCGGAAGCCTTACCCAACAAAGGCACTTTGCAATTGCAAATCGCGATCGCGTTCTCGTTACCGGTTTTCATCACGCCGCCGACGGCAAGGTACCATCTCGACTGCAGCGCGAGGAAGACTGCGCCTGATATCGTTAGCGCGACTTGCGAGAACTCCGGCACAGCATATGCGCAGCTTATCGACCTCACTATCGCAGACCAGAATGGCGATAAATTTGCAAGCCGCGAAACTGGAGGCTATATCCTGCCATCCATCAAACGTACTTTTGACATGAAGTCAGAGGACAACAAACCCATTTCAGGTGGCAAAGCCAACCTCACCGTGAGGCTGGACGACGGTTCGAAAAAAACCTTCGAAGTAGCTATCAACGAATAGGAATTCCCGCGTGAGCTACGTTCTCCTCACGCGCCTGATCCTGGTTCTATTCGGTCTGTGGGCCTGCTCAGCCGCGGGACAATCGGAAACCGATTCCCTGTCCGTTACCGAGACCGGTGTTGCGCCTGCGCGGCCCGTCCCGATACCCTATACGAAGACCCTGACACAAATTAAATCGAACAATCCCCCCGCTAATCAAGCCAAGGATCGCATATTGCCGCTGGAGGTTGTCATCAATGGCACAAAGAGCGGAACTTGGTTGCTGCTGGAGCGAGAGGGGGAATTGTATGCGCCTTACGACGCGTTCGTGGAATGGCGCGTCCAACTACCGGACGATGCGAAGCCTATCGAATTCAAGCTCCACGATCAGGCATATTGGCCGCTCTCAGCCGTACCAGGCTACAAATTCAAACTTGATTTTGCTACCCAGTCGGCTGAGCTGTTGTTCTCACCCACAGCTTTTTTGGCAACTCGGCTGACCCAGGAAAAATCCAAACGGCCGGTGGTCAGTCCGGTACTGCCAAGTGCGTTCCTTAACTACGACTTGAATTACTCCGCTTCGGCCCTCAAGAATTCTCCCAATGTACGTGATTTGGGCCTGCTAGCCGAAGTCGGTGCTTCCAATTCATGGGGCGTGCTGACCAGTAGCCATGCGGGTCGCAACCTGACGGTAGAACCTGCATCAGGCACGCCGCACAGCTGGGTAAGGCTGGAGACAACGTTCACCAGGGACTTTCCTGAAAGGAACCATACCCTCAGGCTTGGAGATTCCAATACCCGTGCAAGCATGTGGGGGCGCAATGTTTACTACGGCGGCGTTCAGTACGGCACCAATTTTGCCCTGACCCCGGGGTTCGTCAGCCAGCCTGTCCCTGCATTGGCAGGAATGTCCACTGCACCATCTTCTGTGGAAATGTACGTCAACGACGTATTGCGCCAGGTCTCAAGCGTGCCTGCAGGCCCTTTTACGATAGACAATTACCCGTTGCTGACGGGTAGCGGCGATGTCAGGATGGTGGTGCGCGACATCCTTGGCCGAGAAACCGTAATCGAGCAATCTTTCTTCATCACCACCGAATTGTTGGCAGCCGGTCTGGACGATTGGAGCGTAGAGGCCGGACGTGTGCGTCGCGACATCGGGGTCGCCAGCAACCACTACGGCCCGGGGTTTGCAAGCGGAACGTGGCGCCATGGCTACAACAATGACATGACGCTGGAAGGCCGCGTGGAAGCAACATCGCAGCTTCGTACGGCGGGGATGGGCGTTGTTACTACGCTGCCCAAACAAATGCTGGGCAAAGCATCGTTCGGCATTAGCAATGAGCAAGGCCGGACAGGGGGACTATGGTTGCTCGGCCTTGAACATCAAAGGCTGCGCAGCGGCGTATCTTTCCAAATTCAGGGGGCTTCGGTCAACTTCCGCCAGCTGGGTCAACCCGAATCCGTGTCGCCGATCAGATTGCAGCTGGCAGGCAATTGGAGCTACACATCCGAAAGTTCAGGTTCTTTCGGCGTCGGACTGGCGACCCTCACCCGTTATGACGACACCAGATTGTCCACCTTATCCGGAAATTACTCGACTCGAATTGGTGCAAACAGCAACTTGAATCTTACGCTCAGCCGGGCCATACACGGTAGCAATCGCACATCGCTCGGAATGTACTTCGTCATGCCACTGGGGCACAACAGGATAGTCAGTGCCACAGCGAACAGACATGCCGGGCAACAGGATTTTTATGTTTCGGCTGCACAAAACCCGGGATTTGAAAGCAATCTCGGCTGGCGCACGCTGGCGGGGAGACAACAAGACCAATCGCGCATGGAGGGCGGAATCTATTACATGGGGCCCTATGGCAGGTGGTCGGGTGACGTGAGTGCTTCGCCTGACCAGACCGCACTGCGCCTTGGCGCTAACGGTGGACTCGTGCTCGCCGACAGCAGGCTTTTCCTGACGCAGCGTGTGGATCAGAGTTTTGCCGTAGCGCAGATCCCTGGTTACAAGAATATCGGCATCGGTCTTGGCAGCAATGTGCTGACCCGCACGGATGACGGCGGTGTGGCATTGATTCCGCGTCTGATACCATATCAGAATAATTCGATACGCCTTGATCCCAGTGATCTGCCGATTAGCGCGGAAATTGATTCAATCGAGCTGAACGCAGTGCCTGCTTGGCGCAGCGCCGTAAAGGTCACATTCCCCGTTCGCGGCGGCCGCGGAGCCTTGCTGACTATCAAGTTTGACGACGGCGAAAATGCTCCTGCAGGTTCCATCGTGAAAATCGAGGGCGATACCGAGGAATTTTACGTGGCGCGGCGCGGCGCGGCCTTTGTCACCGGCCTTCAACCCACCAATCGAGTGATCCTGAACTGGAACGGCCAGCAGTGTAAAATCAATGTCGAATTACCACCTGAATCACCTGATGAAATCCCCCGCATAGGCCCACTGTTTTGCAAAGGAATTGCACGATGATGCCAAAATCAATCCAGCTAACATCTGTGCTATGTGCGGGATTCTTATCCTTGCTTTCAGTTGCAAACTTGGCACAGGCCCTGACGACCTGTAGCGTCAGTTCGTCAGGTTTTGCCAGCGGATATGTGCCTCTTAACCTCACCACCAACATAACCTCTGCCACTTTTGACGTAACCTGCAGCAGGGATAATGCCGGTGGCCCACCTTTTGTGACCGTGCAATATGATTTGTCGGCCAATAACGGGATTTATCCACTGGGAATCCAGAATCGCGCTGCCTTGGCAGGCAACTTCCTGAATTACCATTTGGCCACAGATTCTGTTTGTGCAATCCAATGGAGCGGTGCTACTGTCATCCCCACTCCGTCGGCATCATTTCCTTTGGCAAAAAATTCTGTGGTGACCAATACACACACTTTTTACGGCTGCATTCTTCCAGGTCAACTGGTACTGCCTCCAGAGGGTAGCTATA
>QJWF01000055.1 GCA_003235435.1 Nitrosomonadales bacterium | reverse complement strand
GCTGCCGTATTATCCATATCACTTTTTGCGGTAACGGCCGCCTTTGCCGGCGATAGTCCGGAAGACATCAAGCAGCGTATCGGAAAAGGCGATCCGGTCGCAGGCAAGGACAAATCGGCTATGTGCCAGGGTTGTCATGGCGAAACTGGCAATAGTGAAGCTCCGACCTTTCCCAAACTCGCCGGTCAGTTTGCGAACTATCTGCAAAAGCAGATTCGTGACTTTCAAAACGAAGCCCGTGTTGATCCGACGATGAGCGGGATGGCGGCAACCGTTACTGAGCATCAGGACCTTCTCGACATCACGGCCTATTTCGCCAGCCAGAAGCACATGAAAGGTTCTGGCGGGAATAACGAAGCCGGAAAGCAGTTGTATCTAGAAGGCAACGCCACCAGCGGTGTGTACGGATGCGTAAACTGCCATGGCGAGAACGGCAAGGGTAAATCTCCCAATAACGCGCTGTTCCCGGTGATCGGAGGCCAGCACAAAGATTACTTGGTGAAACAACTCACCGACTTCAAAAATGGAGATCGTAAAAACGATCCTGCAGGCATGATGGCAAATATAGCCAAGGCGATGACCCCCCCCGAGATCGAAGCTGTGTCAGATTATCTTTCCGGACTATGATCTGCATGACTGGATTCAGTTAGCGACTTGGCTGTATCGGATATCCGTCAGTTAGGCGGTTCAAGGAATAAAAATGGCGCTATTTGCGCCATTTTTATTTTCCCATCGACTTTTCGTTCTTACTGATTGCAAAGTTGCTTTCGTGATTTTCCCTTACAACAGAATTAACTCACACCGGCCTTTCCTTGGGTCAAATTGGCTTCAGAAGAACTCGCATGATATTCTCGTACATTGCCAGGAACACTCGAAATAAAAATGCCCGTTACCATCAAATCCCAGCAGGAAATCGAAAAGATGCGCATTGCCGGCAGGTTGACAAGTGAAGTTCTCGATTACATCGCGCCATTCATCAAGGCGGGCGTAACAACCAACGAACTTGACCGGCTCTGCCATGACTTGATCGTGAATGTGCAAGATGGCATCCCAGCCCCGCTCAATTATGCACCAAACGGATACAAACCATTCCCCAAATCGATTTGCACATCGATCAATCACCAGATATGCCACGGCGTACCCAGCGATAAGGTGCTCAGGAATGGCGATATCGTCAATCTTGACATCACTGTCATCAAGGACGGATATCACGGTGACAGCAGCCGCATGTTCTATGTCGGAGAGCCGTCCATTCAGGCAAGGCGTTTATGCGAGACAACTTTTCAGGCGTTGTGGCGCGGCATACGCGTGGTAAGACCGGGTGCATACCTCGGAGATATAGGCCATGCCATTCAGAGTTTCGTCGAGCCGATGGGATATAGCGTGGTCAGAGAATTCTGCGGCCATGGTATCGGCCGAAAATTCCATGAGGAACCGCAAGTATTGCACTACGGCCAGCCCGGGACCGGCTTGAAACTTGAACCAGGCATGACCTTTACGATAGAGCCGATGATCAATGCCGGCAAAGCGAGCATCAAACAACTTGGCGATGGATGGACCGTCGTCACCAAGGATCACAGCCTCTCAGCCCAATATGAACATACCATACTCGTCACCGACACAGGCTTCGAAGTGTTGACCGTTTCAGATGGCTGTCCTCCCCCTCCCTGACACATCAACTGATGTAACCGCTGTTATGACTGGCAGCCATCTGACTAACCCAACAATAGGCACTCGACAAATCATTGCTTTTGGTCATCCCACTTGGCTTTCAAAGAATGATCTCTATCTTTTGGTTATGCAGCTATCTGAACAATAGAATCACAATGAATAAATCATTAGCCGATACTCGACGAAATATTGAAAACATCAATATTGCTGCATTGCGCACTTCGTTGCGCAATGAAAGGACCGCTCTAGAGCAGAATTTTCTGCAATATGGCAAACCTGCACGCCTGCTGACTTCACATAGCAAAATTATAGACAAGTACCTGCGACTTGTATGGCAAAAACTGGGGATGCCTGTCAATATCGCACTGGTCGGTGTGGGCGGCTACGGCCGCGCCGAGCTGTATCCGCGTTCAGATATCGACCTCCTGATTCTGCTACATTCCGAGCCAGACGAAGCGCTGCAACAAAAGCTGCAAGCACTGATCGGCCTGTTGTGGGACATCGGCCTGGAGGTTGGCCACAGTATACGCACCATCGCGCAATGTCTAAGGGAATCCGCGGATATCACCGTGCAGACCAACCTGCTCGAGGCGCGCCTGCTCGATGGCGATGACAGGCTGTTCGGCGAATTGAAAAACGTATTGCACCAATACCTCGATCCGCGTAAATTTTTTATTTCCAAACTGAAAGAGCAACAGCAGCGACATGATCGTTTCGTTGACTCCGACTTCAATCTCGAGCCCAACCTCAAGGAAAGCCCGGGGGGACTGCGCGACCTGCAAACCATCGCATGGATCGCACGCGCATCGGGCTTGGGCACAACCTGGGCCGCGCTGGCCAAGGCCGGTTTGATAACAACGGCCGAAGCGCGCCAAATAGCCAGGCACGATGCGCTGCTGCAAGAACTGCGTATTCGTCTGCACTACCTTTCCAAGCGCCGTGAAGATCGGTTGATATTCGATTTCCAGACGCTGCTTGCGGAGCAAATGGGGATTGCCGCATCGGCCAATCGCCGTGCAAGCGAACACCTGATGCAGCGCTATTACCATACCAAGCGCGCGGTGCGCCAATTCAACACGATCCTCCTGCAAAACTTGCATGACCACATTTTCCGGGAATCTCCTGCGGTACACGCGCTGAATGAGCGCTTCAGGGCTGTCGGAACGCTGCTGGACATTCGTGACGAGCTACTGTTCGAACATACTCCCGTTGCGATATTCGAACTTTTCCTGTTGCTGGAAAAGCACTCCGAACTGACCGACCTCAGCGCGAAGACTTTGCGCGCATTGTGGCGCGCACAGCATCAGGTAGATGCGCAATTTCGCCGCAACCCTCTGAACAGGGAACGTTTCATGGAAATCCTGCGCCAACCTCATGGCGTGCTACACGCGCTGCGGAGTATGAACCAGTACGGCATCCTGGGAGCATATATTCCTGCTTTCGGACGTATCGTCGGACAGATGCAGCACGACCTGTTCCATGTATACACGGTCGATGAACATATCCTGATGGTTGTACGCAACCTGCGACGCTTCGCCATTCCGCAGTTTACGCACGAAGATCCGCTATGCAGCAAATTGCTCGGTGAATTCGCTCGCCCCGAAGTTCTCTATATCGCCGGCCTGTTCCACGACATCGCCAAGGGGCGCGGCGGCGATCACTCGCAATTGGGAAAAAGAGACGCGCGAACATTCTGCAAGCTGCACCGGATCAGCTCCGACGACACCGACCTGATCGTATGGCTGGTAGAGCACCACCTGACCCTTTCCGCCACCGCACAGAAACAGGACTTGTCGGATCCAGAGGTAATCGCAAACTTCGCTGAGAAGATCAAAAACGACCGCTATCTGGTTGCGCTGTATTTGCTGACCGTAGCCGATGTTCGCGGCACCAGCCCGAAAGTCTGGAATGCATGGAAAGCCAAGCTGATAGAGGATTTGTTCCGCACGGCTCGGCGCTATATGAGCGATGGGATGATTTCCGACCGTCTGGGAGAAATCCGCCGGGAGGCGGCCAAGATACTCAATTTGTATGCGTTGCCAGCCGATTCCTACCGGTTGCTCTGGGCGCAACTGGAGGACAGCTATTTCCTGGACCACGAAGCGCAGGAAATCGCCTGGCATACCCGACTGCTGTCATCCAAGGTAAATCCATCCGTACCTGTCGTGAAGGCGCGTTTGAGCCGTGTCGGCGAAGGATTGCAAGTGCTGGTGTATTGTCCGGATCAGCGCGGCCTGTTTGCTCGCATCTGCGACTTTTTTGCACGCATGAATTACACCATCGTCGAGGCCAAAATCCACACTACACGTCACGGTTTCGCGCTGAACAGCTTTCAGATAATGGAAGCCGTGCGCAGCAGCACGGTATACAGAGACATCATGACTTATATCGAATTCGAACTGGCGAATCAGATCATGCAGGCAAAACCCATAACACACCCAGCCTCGGGGCGCATCAGCCGACAGCTAAAACACTTTCCGATCCACACCCAGGTCGAAATCAAGACGGATGGAAAAGGAATGTCCGTGCTGTCGCTGATTGCGGGGGACAGACCGGGGTTGTTGGCACGCATCGCGCTTATTCTCGACCAACATGCCATCCGCCTGCACCGCGCAAAGATCAACACACTTGGCAGCCGCGCAGAAGACGTCTTCTGGATCAGCGGAGCATCACTCGCCAAGCCGGAGCATATCGAAAAACTTCGCAATGCATTGCTCGCTGAGTAATTGATCGTTCTCCAGTCTGATCCAGACCGATTATCCAGTCCGCTATTGTCCGGTGACGAATTATTATGGGATTTCATCATTACAGCCAAGCTGCAGAAACAGGGAATCCGGGAATATAATTTTTTATTTCCCGGTTGATTGGCCAAGTCTCTTCTCGAACCCCGCCAGATACTCCGGCTTGCCGAACAAGTATCCCTGGTAGGCGTGGCAATTGTGGCGTTTCAGAAATGCGAGCTGATCCTCGGTTTCGACTCCTTCGGCAATGACTTGCATGCCCAGATTGCTGCCCATGCCTATGATGGTTTGAACGATGATCTCGTCGGTGGATTCCACGCCGATGTTGCGAACGAACGATTGATCGATTTTCAACTGGTCGAATGGCAATTGGGTCAGATATGAAAGAGATGAATATCCGGTACCAAAATCATCCATCGAAAAACGCACCCCGATCTCCTTCAATGCCCGCATCTTCCGGCTGGTTTCCTGAATGTTTTCCAGCACCATGCTTTCCGTCAGTTCCAGCTTGAGCATTTTTGGGTCGTTGCCGATCCTGGCCAGTGTCCCGCGTACTTGCTCGACGAAATCCGGCTGCCGAAACTGTCGCGCGCTAACGTTGACAGAAAGATCAAGTTCGCGCGTAAGCAGGTCTGCCTCCCATGATTCGAGACACTCACAGGCCGCCTCCAGTACCCACTGGCCGATCGGCAATATCAAACCGGTTTCCTCGGCCAACCGTATGAATTCCAGGGGAAGGATCAGGCCGCGTTCCGGATGCAGCCATCTTAATAGCACTTCTGCACCTATTGCTTCCAGATCGCGGTTTACCTGGATCTGATAATAGAGTTTGAATTGGCGCTCATTAAGAGCGTGCCGCATATCGGCATCCAATATCATGCGCGATTCCAGTTTGGCCTGCATGACCGGATCGAAGAAACGCAGTGTGTTGCGACCGGCACTTTTTGCTTCGTACATTGCAGTGTCGGCATATTTAAGCAGTTCTTCATTGCTGAGCTCCTCGCCACGAAACAGAATGATGCCGATACTGATGGAACCATGGTGCTCAAATCCTTGCAATAATATCGGCTTGCGAACCGATTCAAGTATCTTTTGCGCCACACTTTCGGCTTGAGTCGCGGCCTGCTGGCTGTCTGTGCTCAATCCTTCCAGCATGATGATGAACTCGTCTCCACCCAGTCTTGCCACCGCGTCTCCCTCGCGCACGCAAGCCTTCAGCAGGTTGGCGACCTCAATCAGCAACATATCGCCAATGGCGTGGCCACGAGTGTCGTTCAGGGTTTTGAAGTTGTCGAGATCCAGGAACAGGATGGCGCCGTAATTACTGTGACGTAACCCTGAAGCGATGTAACGACGGACCCTTTCAAGAAACATCCTGCGGTTTGGCAAGCTGGTTAGCGCATCGTAAAAAGCCAAGGTGTATATCTCGTCCTCTGCATTTTTCTGCGCAGTGACGTCTCTGTACACGCCCAAAATGCCGACATTCTCATTGTTATTGTTCAGCAAAGGGACCTTGGAAGTTCGCGCCCATATGGTTCTGCCATCTGCCATAGTCACCTGTTCATCATAGTCAAGTTTGGCAATACCGGAATCGATCACAGACCTATCATCAGCACGGAATTCATCTGCAAACTCTCTCCAGGAGAGGTCATAATCCGTCTTTCCTGCAATGTCACTGAACTTTACAAAACCTGCATCCCTGGCAAATACGGTATTGCCGCCGACAAAGCGTAGTTCGCGATCTTTCCAGAATATTCCCACAGGTATGGCATCTAACACTATCTGCAGGAATCTCCTTGATTCCGCGACGGCCTTTTCGGCCTCCAGCAACTGTTCATGCTCATTGAGCATCAGGCTCTGTCGCAGCGCTGCGAGCATAATAACTGCGATTGCAGCATACAATACCGCGTCTCTTAGCAAAGGCAGGATGGTGCTTGAAGACAATGCCAGAACAGCTGCAAGCGCAGCAATCACCACCGCCAATAACGGAAGCATGCGCAATACTCCATCGCTCCATTTTTCGTATCGTTTGCTGCCGGAGGGAAGCATGCGCCACCTCATCGCTGAAGCGCCGACCACGATTGAGGCCACGGAAAACAATTGGTTCAGAAACGACGCATCTTCCGTCGTGCCGGAAAGCGCTTGGACATTCCACCACATCCAGATCAATCCTTGCAAACACAAGCCGAGTTGGAACAGCACCCACGGCCATTCCGGACGCGG
>QJWF01000110.1 GCA_003235435.1 Nitrosomonadales bacterium | reverse complement strand
CTGGTCACCCAATCCACACGCTTCATATCCCGCTGGTTGTTTCTGAGCGCTGAAAACCTTCGTGTGCGCAACCAGTCGGTATTGCTGGCGCATAGCCAGGAAAGTTCGGCCGCGTTGATCGATCGGGAATTCGAGCGAATAACCAAAATAATCCGCAAGGACATGCAGGAATTTCCCGCGTTGCAGCGTAAATTAATGGAAGAAGTTACCCGCATCGAAGATGACTACCGCAAATGCGGCGAAGTTCCTGCGCCTCCTCCTGAGTGGGTGAGTGCGCTAGAGTCGGTTTCGAAGATCAAGTCGGGGGGCGATATCCCGCGCAAATTGCTAGAGGACATCAACAAATCAATGCACAAAATTCATGACAAGACGGTGGCTGAGTTTCGCCGTTCCTATGAAGAGCGCCACAGGATTTTGAAAGGGGCGCAGTCATCATGGCGTTCAGTGGAGAAACTGATAGGGGAGATGGACAAGAAAATAGTCACTCTTAACACCAATGCCAAGCAGATCGATGGACATATGGCTAAATTCGAGGGGATACGCACCAAGGACAGCAAGACCGAGCATGCTCTGACAACATCTGCTTTTGTACAGTTGGCGATCTCGGCACTGGTCATGTTGATCGCCCTAGGTGGCGCATTCATCAACTACAAGTTGATTGCGTTGCCAATGTCGGAAATGGTCGGTGCCAGCGATTACATCACCGATAACCTAAAAACCTCGGATGTAGCTGCATTGGTTATCATCCTGATGGAAGCGTCGATGGGCCTGTTCTTGCTTGAATCACTGCGCATCACACAGCTGTTTCCAAAGATTGCTAGCATGGACGACCGCATGCGTCGTCGCTTGATGCTGGCTTCCCTGATATTCTTGATCATCCTGGCTGCGATCGAATCATCCCTGGCACTGATGCGCGACTTGCTGATCTCCGACAAAGCTTCTTTGATGCGAGATCTTGCTTCCGCTGCACCGCCGGTCTCGGATGGCCTGATTGCAAACATACCGATGGCCGGACAGATGATCATGGGCTTTGTGTTGCCGTTTGCACTGGCTTTTGTAGCGATCCCGTTGGAAAGCGTTGTACATTCCCTGCGTACGGTAATTGGCGTGCTTCTGGTCCAATCCATGCGCGGGCTCGGTTTCGCATTCAGATTCATCGGTGTGGTATTTAGGCGTTTCGCCAAAGTGCTCGAACTGACCTATGACATCCTGATCGTCATCCCACTGATGATAGAAGGCTGGGTAGTCAGGTTCCGCAATAACGCGCCTGTAAAAGGACAATCCAGGGAAGGAATCGCATCATGAAAGGATATCTGTCTTTCTTGATCATGCTGCTCGGCATCATGTTTGTCAGTGCCTGTGGCGACAGCCGTATGCACAGCCAGGGTGTATATATGCTGGTGGATACATCGGGAACGTACGCACAGGAAATGAACAAGGCAGCCAAGATCATCAATTATCTGCTGGCAACCCTGAATCCTGGAGATTCCCTTGCGGTGGCCAAGGTGGAGACACGCAGTTTCACGGAAAAAGACATCATCGCCAAGGTCACATTCGACAAACGCCCGTCACAAGCAACACAGCAAAAGCGCGCCTTCAAATCCAAGATCGATGCGTTTTCAAAGGAAGTCAAAGGCAGCGCTTATACCGACATCACCGGGGGCTTGATACAGGGTGCGGAATACCTTAACGAGACCAGGGCCGGCAACAAGACCATCGTCATCTTCTCCGACATGCAAGAAGAGCTGGGCAAGGGAACGATTCGCGACTTCCCGATCAAGCTCGATGGAATCCGTATCGTGGCATTGAACGTGACCAAGCTGCATACAGACAATGCCGATCCACGTATATACCTCGACCGTTTGGCTAACTGGGAATCGAGGGTGCGCAAAGCAGGAGCCACCGATTGGGAAGTGGTGAACGACCTTGAGAATAATATGGAATCCATCCTGAAAACCCGCTGACAGCAGGCCACTTTCTTCGGTTGGCCTATACAACCCCGCCATTCGGTGCATCCATGCCGGAGAGCGGGGTTTAGTACATTTGGGAACCCCCAGCACCGAGAAAATGCGAAAAATTTCTCCTCCCGGAACCGAAAACGAGGCAGACGAATACCCCTTGAAATATGCAAATCTGCCTCCATTTACCTCTCGCCCGTAATTTATATTCCAAGGGGGAAAGATGACTGAAAGCGCCACAACAAACCGCGAAACTCTGGGTTTTCAAACAGAAGTCAAACAGCTATTGCAATTGATGATCCACTCGCTGTATTCGAATAGCGAGATCTTTTTGCGCGAGCTGGTTTCAAATGCGTCCGACGCCTGCGATAAACTGCGCTTCGAAGCATTGCACAACGCAGCTCTATTTGAAACAGATTCCGAATTGCAGATCCGCATCACCTATGACAAAAAAGCAAGGACATTAACCGTCAGCGATAACGGTATCGGCATGAACCGGGAAGAGGTTGTCAATAATCTCGGCACGATCGCGAAATCCGGTACCAGGGAATTTTTCTCCCAGCTGAGTGGCGATCAACAAAAGGATGCCAGCCTGATTGGCCAGTTCGGAGTAGGCTTCTATTCCGCTTTTATTGTGGCAGACAAGGTTAAAGTCGAGACAAGACGTGCCGGCGAAAGCGCCGATCAAGGTGTGCGTTGGGAATCAGACGGCGGCGGAGAATTCACCATTGAGATGATGGAAAAGGACATTCGAGGCACCGAAGTGACTTTGCATCTGCGACCAGAACAGGACGACCTGCTGAATGGCCACAGACTGCGCTCCATAATCCACAAATATTCCGATCATATCGTACAGCCTATCCTGATGAAGAAGGAGGAATGGAAAGACGGCAATCAAGTGATCACGGAAGAGGATGAAACAGTCAATCAGGCTTCCGCACTGTGGGCACGGCCGAAGAGCGATATTTCTGACGACGAATACAATGCGTTTTACAAACATGTAGGTCATGATTATGAAGACCCGCTTGCATGGACACATGCCAAGGTGGAAGGCCGTCAGGAATACACTCAACTTCTCTATATTCCTTCACATGCGCCCTTTGATCTTTGGGATATCAAGGCCCGTCATGGAATAAAACTTTACGTGCGCCGCGTATTCATCATGGACGATGCCGAACAGCTGCTTCCTTCATATCTGCGTTTTGTCCGTGGTATCGTCGACACCAATGATTTGCCGCTGAATGTGTCGCGTGAGATCCTTCAGGAATCAAAAGACATCGAGGCGATGCGCTCTGGATGCACCAAGAAAATACTCGGTCTGCTTGAAGATATGGCTTCAAACGACAAGGATAAATACGCCAAATTCTGGACGGAGTTCGGCCTGGTTCTGAAAGAGGGGGTAGGGCAGGATTTTGCCAATCAGGCCAAGATAGCCGGATTGCTACGTTTTGCGTCTACCCATGAGGATACTGCGGAAGAAACAACATCTCTGGCGGATTACATCGGACGGATGAAAGAGGGGCAGGACAAGATCTACTACATCACTGCCGACTCGTTCAATGCCGCGCGAAACAGCCCGCATTTGGAAGTTTTCCGCAAGAAGGGAATCGAAGTATTGTTGCTTTCAGCCCGTGTTGACGAGTGGGTGGTAGGTTCATTGCCTGAATTCGAAGGCAAGCAACTGGTCTCGGTGGCCAAGGGCGGACTTGATCTGGGTAAACTTGAGGACGAAGCCGAAAAACAAGAGCAGGAGAAACAGGCCAGCAACCACAAGGAATTGACTGAAAAGATCAAGGCAAGCCTGGCTGAACGCGTCAAGGAAGTCCGAGTGACTCACCGCCTGACCGATTCACCTGCTTGTCTGGTTGCGGATGAACATGATATCGGTGCCAACATGGCACGCATGCTCAAGGCTGCCGGGCAGAAGATCCCAGCAACAAAACCCATTTTGGAGATTAATACGGACCATCCGGTCGTGGTAAGACTGAAGGATGAACAGAAATACTTTGACGACTGGGCTGCAGTACTTTTTGACCAGGCATTGCTTGCAGAGGGCGGGCAACTGGATGATCCGGCCGGATTCGTCAAGCGGGTCAACCAACTGATGCTTGAAATGCGGGCGAATTAACAGCCTAATACTTGCAGGCATGCCGTGTTACCCATGAATCAGATCAGGGGCAACATGAATACCAGTATTACAATAGATTTTGTTTCCGATGTTTCCTGCCCATGGTGTGCGGTCGGTTTGCGGTCTCTGGAAGCTGCACTTGTTCAGTTGGGTGACAAGGTGAAGGCGGATATCCGTTTTCAGCCTTTCGAACTCAATCCGAACATGCCTGCGAAGGGACAGGAGATCAGCGAGCACCTGATGAAGAAATACGGTCTGACGCGTGAACAGTACGAGCAGAATACCGAGGCGATGCGGGTGCGGGGAGAAGAGGTAGGTTTTGAATTCGGTATTGGCAAGCGCAGCCGCATCTACAACACGTTCGATGCGCACAGGCTTCTGTATTGGGCAGGATTGGAAGGCGGCCAGCTGGCGCTTAAACATGCGCTCTTCAAGGCTTATTTTACCGATGGTGAAGATCCCTCAGACCATGAGATTCTGACCGAAGTGGCAGAAAAAGCAGGATTGAACGCGACCCGTACCCGCGATATCCTGTCGTCAGGTGAATATGCTCATGAAGTCAGGGAACGCGAGCGCTACTACATCGATGCCGGCGTCAATGCCGTGCCTTCGGTCATCGTCAATGAACGCCAACTGATCCGGGGCGCGCAACCTGCCGGTATTTACGCGCAAGTCCTAAGTGAAATCGCCGTGATGCAATAAAAGCGAGTCCTGAATTGAACTAATTGCTGTTCGGCAACACAAACCCACTCAATTTCAATACCATCTGGAAAATCTAATGAAGGTAACTATCCTAGCGATGTTTCTTGCAGTGTTCCTCAGCGGATGCGGCAAAGGTGAGGATCCGCGTGAGGAGCTGGCGAAGCGTCAGAAGATACCGGGTTATCGCGAAGCCAGGATCTTTTGCACACAATGCCATAAGATGCCCGACTCATCCCGACACGAACCGTCAGCATGGCCTGATGTTGTAACGCGTATGGAAGGTCTTATGCAAGCAAACAGGAGAAAAGTGCCAACGGCTCAAGAACGTGAAGCGATCATCGGGTATCTACAAAGTCCTAGCTGAATAGCGCGCGGAAAATTCCGATAGTGGGGTTCTACAGGGTCAAAAAAAGGCCGGTTGCAAACGCAACCGGCCTTGTTTATTGGTGAGTCTGCAATACTCAGGCGTAGCAGCGTAAACGTCTGGAGAATTTTTGCAGTGCCTCTATTCCACTGGCTTCGGCGCGATGGCACCAGTCCTCAAGCTCTTTCACCATCTGTTCCTTGGTCGCGGTGGAGCGATGCCAGATTGCCACTAGATCCTGGCGCAAAGTGTAGACGATGTTCAGGTTCTGACAGGTCTGTATGACAAGGCCCAACTTCAATTTTTCACGCTCGTTCAGTTTGTCCACTTCGATTTGCAGCCAGTGCTTGGCGCGTTTGATGTCAAGTTTTCCAAGGTCGGGGATACGCTGCTTTAGCTGAGCTATTTCCTCCAGATAAGTTCTTTGCAGCAACTTGGCATATTTCGCCAGAACTTCGTAGCGATTGGCCAGTACCGCCCGCACTGTATCGACATCGCATTCCGTTTTTGCGTTGTCAAGACGCACTTTCGGGGCGACCTTCTTTACTTCAGCCAGTCCCAGAATTTCCAGGCAGCGGATGTACAGCCAGCCGATGTCGAATTCATACCATTTGCAGGAGAGCTTGGCGGAACCGATATAGGTGTGGTGATTGTTGTGCAACTCCTCGCCGCCTATCAGGATACCCCATGGCAGGAGATTGGTGGATGCATCAGCGGGCTGGAAATTGCGATAGCCCCAGTAATGCCCCGCTCCGTTGATGATTCCGGCAGCCGTGACAGGTATCCAGGCCATTTGTACCGCCCAGACTGTCATGCCGATCGCTCCGAACATCAATAGGTCGATGATCAGCATGAGCATGATGCCAAGCATGCTGTGCCTGGAATAAAGGTTATGTTCCAGCCAGTCGTCCGGTGTGTGGCGACCATACTTTTCCAGTGTTTCGGGGTTCCTGGCTTCCTTGCGATACAGTTCGGCCCCCTCAAGCAGAACTTTTCTGATGCCCAGTATCTGCGGGCTGTGCGGGTCATCGGTGGTCTCGCATTTTGCATGATGCTTGCGGTGGATGGATGCCCATTCCTTGGTCACAATTCCGGTAGTCAGCCATAGCCAGAAACGGAAGAAATGGCTTGCGATTGGGTGCAGTTCCAGCGCGTGATGAGACTGGTGGCGATGAAGGTATATGGTCACCGATGCGATGGTGACATGGGTGAGCGCCAGGGTGGAAAGTACATAGCCCCACCAAGGCAAATCAAACATGCCGGAAGACAAAATAACGGGTAGATCTGAAAACATGCAACCTCCTTGGGTGCTGCCAAATGTAAAACAATAACACTAATATTGCATTGTATAGAAGCAAAGGTGCCGCCGTTGTTAAATTCGTTCCAATACCGCAGCAAAGAATCCGTCTGTGTTATGTAAGTGAGGCCGCAATTCGAGGTAGTCCCCGCATTCCAGCGCGATCTTTTGTTGCCGCATGATCTCTCCCGCTGGC
>QJWF01000166.1 GCA_003235435.1 Nitrosomonadales bacterium | reverse complement strand
GCAGATCGAGGACTTCCTTGCGCAGCAGAGCGCCCGCGAGAGAAGATGCCAAAACCGGTGTGGAAGACATGAAACAAATTAATCAAATATCAACGAGGCCGAGCTTAACACATACCGCAAAGCCTGTGGTTGCTGGCTCTAATGGTGATATAGTAGTCTTGCTTATCATCCCGAAAAGTTACTAACGTGCCGAATGTGATGCCAAACAGTTCTCCTGGCCTGTTATCCGACCAATCGCGGGACAAACTGCAGCGATTCATCGCAGGTTTGCCGGGTATGGCCTGCCGAATCGAACTGCAGAAAGGAGGTTCGATAGTATTTCCCTATGTCAGCGAAGGCTGCGTATCGCTGCTCGGCATACCTCCCGATGACCTGATACGTGATCCGTCGCGCTTTATGAGCATCATCCATCCGGAAGACATTTCAACATTCCTGGAAACATTGAATCAATCGTCTAAAACCCTGTGTTTCTGGGATTGGCAGGGCAGAATTCAATTGCCGGACAATTGCATCAAGTGGATCAGGCTGCTATCAACTCCTCGAAACACCCCGGACGGGTTAACTTGCTGGGAAGGCATGGTGCTCGACATTACCGAAACCAAGCTGACTGAACTCGAGATTCAGCGTACCCGGCAACAACTCCAGGAACTTGCCTCGCATGTACAGGACGCCAAAGAGCAGGAACGCCTGCATATCGCCCGCGAGGTTCACGACGAAATCGGCAGTCTGCTGACCGCGATCAGAATTGATCTGTCATGGCTGACCCAGCGCCTTCCAGCGGGCGACCCATTGCTCGCGGAAAAGGCGAGAACCATTGAGGAGCTTGTCAACAAAGTGATATCGTCGGCTAATAATTTGGCCCACAGCCTTCGTCCCGGAATTCTGGACCACTTTGGTTTTATAGCGGCGATTGAAGTCGAGGCGCAGGAGTTCAGCAAGCGCAGCGGAATTACATGCACCTTCACCGCCCCGCAGGAAGAAACCATGTTGTCCACCACCCTGTCCATAACCCTTTTCAGAATACTTCAGGAAGCGCTGAACAATATACTCAAGCACGCAAATGCAGAAAATGCCCTGATCGAAGTCGTCACAGGAGTAGATCATCTAGAATTGATCATTTCTGACGATGGCGTGGGAATCAGCGATACGGCGCGCAACAAACCCCGCTCATTCGGTTTGCGCGGCATCAAAGAGCGCGTCGCATATCTTGGCGGAACGGTCAAGATAGCCGGTTCAGCCAACAAAGGAACGCAAATCGCGATTTGTGTTCCTCTCGAGGCTGACGGAACCATCTCATCAACCCGGCAACAAGCACTCTTTGACGGCACGCGAATATGATAGATATCCTCGTGGTCGATGATCATGCACTGATCCGTAAAGGATTAAAGCAGTTGCTCGAAGAAACCCCCAACTTTAGAATCAAGGGGGAAGCAGAATCCGGCATACAGGCCGTAAAAATGCTTCGCGAGCAGCATTTCGACCTGGTGCTGCTGGACATTTCCTTGCCTGACAAGCATGGCATGGACGTACTCAAGCAACTCAAATCGGAGCAACCTGACATCAAGGTAATCGTACTCAGCATGTATCCGGAGGACCAATACGGTGTGCGTGCCTTGAAAGCAGGGGCGGTGGGCTATATCAACAAGCAAAGCGCTGGCGAAAAACTGGTTGGTGCGATACAGCAGGTCATCAGCGGCAAGAAATACATCAGCGACACCCTTGCTGAACAACTGCTGAGCAACCTGATCGGCGAGTCGCATGATCTCTTGCACCAAAGCTTGTCTAATCGTGAATTTCAGACGCTGTGCCTGATGGCATCGGGAAAGTCCCTGACCGAGATTTCAGAAATCATGATGCTCAGTCCCAAGACCGTGAGCGTGTACCGCGCACGCATGCTGGAAAAAATGAGTTTCAAAAACAATGCCGAAGCAGTCCACTATGCGATTGCACACCGCTTGGTGGAAGCTAAGAACTGAAAGATCGCAGAGTAAACAACAAAGGCCTTTGCCAGCCATGCTCGGACAAGCAAATAATTGAAGCTCGACTGAACCAATAGTAGCTACGTAATTCGTTGCGGATTCAGTTAATGTGCGCGTACTTCGCTGACTAATTCCTTGATGTCGAGTATCAGCACGATATCTCCGTCGCTCGACATGGTGACTGCTGCCACTCCATTGGGCCGAAAGGCATCAAACGGCTTGATTACAGCATCATCCCTTCCAACGATGGAATCAACCAACATGACGAAATTGATATTGCCGGACTGTACCAGCACACCCACGGTCTGTGTTCCGCTTTGCTCCCAGCCGATCAGTTGGGACAGCTGCAATACCGGCAACACCTTGCCGTGTACAGCCATGGTCGGCCTGCCCGAAACCAACTGCAATTTCCCGGGCGTGACAGAAAGTATTTCGTTCGCCTGAGAGAGCGGCACGGCAAACGATTGATCGCCAAGACGCAATATCAATACCGGCAGGATCGCGAGAGTGAGCGGCAACATGATGCTAATTACGGTCCCTTTGCCCGGCTTGGACTGGATACTGATCGTTCCGTCGAGTTCATGGATAGCTGTTTTAACCAAATCCATCGCGGCTCCGTCATCGGCCATTTCGCCATTGCCGGTAAATCCGGGCAGGAAAATGAGTTCCAGACACTGGATATCTTCCAGCGTATTCGCCGCTTCCCTCGAGATCAGGCCCTTGGCTATGGCCTTGTTGCGGATTGCTTCGGGAAGCATGCCGCGGCCATCGTCGGCGATCGAGATCAGGATATGGTCGCCTTCCTGGTGCGCGCTCAGCTCCATTTTGCACTGCTGCGGCTTGCCCGAGGAAATGCGCTCTTCGACGGTCTCGACGCCAGTTTTCACTGTGTAACTCAGCAGATTTAACAGCGGTTCTTCGAGGTCTTCGATCAAGGATGAATCAAGTTCGGCATCCTTTCCCTCCAGCAGCAATTCCGCATCCTTGCCCTGTGATCTCGCCAGTTTGCTTACTAATGGAGGATATTTGCTGAATAGTCGGTCTACCGGTTGCAAGCGTGTTTTAATCACCGCGTTCTGCAAATTCATCACCAGCTTTTCCAGCTGGCTGACCGCAAGATCCAGTTCATGCATGGTGTCTGCGTCGATACGTCCCTGAATGATGTCGGATCTCAAATGGGTCAGACGGCTCTTGGTCAAACCGATCTCTCCGGAAATGTCCAGCAACCTGTCCAAACGATCGGTGTCCACGCGAATTGTGGATTTAGAGGTATCGGTTGAAGTCGCTTCCTCTTCGCTCCTCCCTGCGCCAGTTCCGGAAATTTCAGCAGTATTCTTTTCAAGCAGCGCATTACGGGGTCCCACCGGATTAACGGATGCGGCAACGGTCTTTTGATCTCTCGCGGCACCTTCATCAGAGATATTTTCTGCGCCAGTCAGTGATTTGTACAACTTCTCCCAATCAGCGACATCCTGACCCGCACTACGAACCACTTCTTTATTTGCAGCCGAATGAGGTGACTGGTTCACGGGTAAGACAGCCTTCTGGCCCGTCAATGCCGCTTTCAAGGCATCAGTCAACTGGCGAGGGGCTTCGTTAGGCCGCTGATTTTTCTGCAATGAATCAAACATTGTTCTTACTTCGGCAGTCGCAGCTGAGAGCGCGACCATAAGCTCGGGATTCAGCAACAATTCCCGTGTGCGCAGCTTGTCAAACACATTTTCTGTAATGTTGCAGAGAGCCACCAGCTCAGTCGCGTTGAGAAACCCGGCTCCTCCCTTGATAGTGTGAAAACCGCGAAATATCTCGTTGAGCAGCCTGCTATCCTCGGGAAATTTTTCCAAGTCAGTCAATTTGCTTTCCACTTCGGAAAGCATCTCCCCGGCTTCCAGCAAAAAATCGCTTAGCAGATCTTCCATGCCGGCAAAGTCATTCATTCAAAACCCCAAACCTTCCAGCAGGTCGTCCACCCGGCTCTGACTGGACGCTGCATCCTTGTGACCACCCAGATTGATGGCAGGGCCATTCAGCAGGTCGGAGTCCAGGTCCGCCCTCACTTTGGCCGGCGCGTTCTCCAGCAATAATGCCAATAGCTGATGCTCCAGGTTTTCAGTGATACCTATGATTTTCTTGATGACTTGGCCCGTCAGATCCTGAAAATCCTGCGCCATCATGATTTCCATAAGATATCCGTGGGTAGCCTTGGTCTGCCTGGGAACATCCTGCAGAAATGCACGCGTTTGCCCGGCAAGATCCTTGAATTCTTCGACATCAAGCTGTTTCTCAAACAGCCTCTGCCACTTTCCGGACAAACGATGAGCTTCAACTTCCATTGATTCAACCAGAGGCTGTGCGGCCTCTGCAGCATTCAGCACTCGTTCTGCAGCCTGATGTGTCAAGGTTGCCACATAATTTAAACGGTCACGAGCGTCTGGTATTGAGGAAGCGGCCTTTTCAATCTTCTTGTTCAAGCCCAGTTCTCGCAAAGCTTCATGCAATGTACGCGTCATGTGGCCGATCTGATCGATCACATCCGCAGACTCAACTGTCGAAACGTGGGGCTTCGCTGGCGGTATTCTCGCTGATGCATATGCTTCCCGGTCGCCGCGGATAAGCTGAGGATTCAATTCATGAGTTGATGGGGCTGGAGATGTATAGTCTGTTAATGGCGTAACCGCTGGTGCTCCCCGTGCAGGTTTCTCCGCCTCCTTGTTGGCCGCCACGATGCTATCGAACAGCGCTTCAAGCTCTTCAGAATCTGCAGTATCAGAATTTGCGGTCATTCCTTCGATCACTCTTGCAAGGTACGAAATATTTTCATCAACTTTTCATCAAGTTTTGCTGCTGTAAAGGGTTTTACCACATAGCCATTTGCGCCAGCCTGAGCAGCCATGATGATATTATCTCTCTTCGCTTCAGCAGTTACCATCAGCACCGGCAAATGCTTGAGTTTGGCGTCAGCTCGAATCGCCTGCAACAGCTCTATTCCGCTCATGTTGGGCATGTTCCAGTCCGTCACCACGAAATCGAATCGTTCCGCTCGCAGTTTAGCCAACGCATCTGCTCCGTCTTCGGCTTCATGCACATTCATGAAACCCAGTTCCTTGAGCAAATTACACAGGATGCGCCGCATCGTGGAAAAGTCGTCAACCACCAGAAATCTTGTATTTTCCAATCCCATGACGATCCCTTAATTCAGGCCAAGCAATCCAGAAAAGCAACCAAGATTTTCCAGTAACAACAAGAGTTTTCGCATAATGGCGAACAACATACTGTCTTCAGTCACGTCAGCAACGGTCGCAGTGTCGACGACAACACCATCGAATCGAACTTTGGAACATAATGATCGACCCCTACCCGCCGTGCCATTTCCCGATTGGCATCAGAGGACAACGATGTGTGCATTACCACAGGTATTCCGTCAAAACGACTATCCGATTTGATTCGCTGGGTCAGCACAAAACCATCCATCTCGGGCATTTCCGCATCGGTCATGATCACCTGTATCTGATCGAGCAATCTGACCCCGGTGTTCTGAGCCATATCGGCCATCGTTTTGAGTCTGTCCCATGCTTTCCTGCCATTGGTCGACTGAATATACCTGACGGACATCTTGTCCAGTACCTGGGAGATTTTTCTGCGTGCCACTGCCGAATCATCCACGAAAAATATACACAGGTCCCGTTCCGACTCCACTTTTGCAATATTTCCAACGATCGCATCACCGAATGCATCGGCCAATATCTGCTCTACATCCAGAATCGAAATCAGCGATCCGTCTTCCATCTCTGTAATTGCTGTAATCCGTGCGCCATCTTCAGAGAGCATGCCCTCGGTTGCACGAACCTTGTCCCAGTCGACACGGATGATGCGATCAACACCCTGTACCAGAAAACCCAGAGTATGATTGTTGAATTCCGTAACCATCAAGGTACGGTGTTTCTGTTGAGGAACCATTCCCATGAAACTTGCCAGATTCAGCACCGGTATCACATGGCCTTGAAACAAAACGATACCGTCCACACCTGCCGGCATATTGGGAGTCCTGGTTATTTTCCCTGCCGGACAAACCTCTTTGACCTTGAACACATTGATGCCGAATTTTTCATCGCTGCCCAGGCTGAACAGCAAGATTTCCATTTTGTTGGATCCGGCCAAGCTGGAATGCTCTTCGATCTGGTCCGGCATACCTGCATGACCAACATCCGGCCGAACACCACCATGACTCACTTCTACCCGCATCGAATCCCAAGCCTGCGAACCAATATTGCGGGCTGGCAAGGAATCAAAAGGGGCAGGTATAGTACGATCATTTTGCAGATGGAAATTATTATCCTTCGCATGCCCACCGGGGTCTGTACCGGCCAGAACCCTTTCAACATCCAGCATCAACACCCTGCGGCCATCATCCGTCGTAGTGATCGCGGTAACCAGCCCGCCCATTTCCGCCAGAAGCTTGGGCGGAGGAACTTTCATCGCAGTACTTGAGACGATAAGAATATTTGCCACCGCCCTGACCAGCAATCCCCGAGTCAAGCCGTTATGCTCGGCGACGATCATGGTCCCCGGTCTGCGATCAGTTTCAATCCCGATGTACTTGCCAAGATCTATCGCGGGAACCGGCACGCCGTGAAAACTTGCCTTTCCTTCGCTTGAAACATCACCCAGCACCACACCTGCAAGCGCAGGAACTC
>QJWF01000142.1 GCA_003235435.1 Nitrosomonadales bacterium | reverse complement strand
GATCAGTTGAAGATCGACCAGAGCTTTGTGCGCAATATCAGCACGAAATCCATGGACAGCATGATCATTCAAACTATCATCGGCATGGCTCAGAATCTTGGCATCGAGGTGATAGCCGAGGGCGTGGAAACCACTGAGCAACGGGATTTTCTGTGGGGCGCAGGATGCAAGCATTACCAGGGTTATTTGTACAGCAAGCCGGTACCTCTGGAAGAATTCATAAAATTACTGGGGTAAACCGGGTCTGCAGACATTCGGGCCGGGTCATTCCGAGATGCTGGTTCGCGCCCGCGCGATTGCTGCCGCAACCTGTTGCGGGGAAGTGGCGCCCGTGTGGTTTCGGCTGGCTATAGACCCTTCCAGAGTCAGAACCTGATACACATCTTCTTCGATGAGCAAGGAGAATTGCCGCAATTCGGCAAGGCCGAGATCGCTTAAATCGCAGCCACGCTGTTCGGCGAAGCGCACCGCAAGTGCCACCGCTTCATGGGCATCGCGGAATGGCACACCCTTCTTGACCAGATAATCAGCCATGTCGGTGGCGGTGGCATAACCCTGCATGGCCGCGTTGCGCATAGCTTCAGGGTTGGCTTTTATGCCGGTGATCATGTCGGCATAGATGCTCAGAGTCTGTACCAGCGTTTCAACCGTGTCGAATAGCGGTTCCTTGTCTTCTTGATTATCCTTGTTGTAGGCCAGCGGCTGTCCCTTCATCAATGTCAGCAGTGCGACCAGGTGACCATTGACACGGCCGGTTTTGCCGCGTACAAGTTCGGGAACATCGGGATTCTTCTTCTGAGGCATGATGGAAGATCCGGTGCAAAACCGGTCGGCGATGTCGATGAAGCCGAAACGCGGGTTCATCCACAGAATCAGTTCCTCGGAAAATCTCGACAGGTGCGTCATGATCAGCGCGGCGCAGGCTGTGAATTCGATGGCGAAGTCACGATCGGAAACCGCATCCAGAGAATTCTCGCATACGCTGTCGAAGCCCAGCAGTTCGGCAACATACTCACGCTTGACAGGATAGCTGGTTCCGGCCAGCGCGGCCGCGCCCAGTGGCAACCGGTTGACGCGCTTGCGGCAATCCTGCAGACGATCGGCATCGCGCTTGAGCATCTCGAAATAAGCCATCAGGTGATGCGCAAAAGTGATCGGCTGGGCGACCTGCAAATGGGTGAATCCAGGCATGATGGTGTTCGTATGCAAAGAGGCCAGATCGAGCAGCGCACCCTGCACATTCTTGAGAAGTACTGCCAGTTCATCGATTGCGCTGCGCAAATACAAACGCACATCGGTCGCTACCTGATCGTTGCGCGAACGTCCGGTGTGCAGCCGCTTGCCTGCATCGCCAACCAGGGCGGTGAGTCGCTTTTCGATGTTAAGGTGAACGTCTTCCAGTTCCAGCGACCAGACAAAATTGCCGGCGATGATCTCGTTTTCGATTTGCGCGAGACCACGCTGAATCTCGCTCAGATCCTGTCTGGATATGATGTCGCAGGCTGCCAGCATCTGCGCATGAGCCCGGGAACCCTGGATGTCAAACATCGCCAGCTTGTGATCGAAGCCAGCCGAAGCGGTATAGCGCTTTACCAATTCCGCGACCGGTTCGGAGAATCGCCCCGACCAGCTATCTTTATCTTGCATCGTTGCCCCCTCTTGTCCCAGAATACTCAGGACATTGAAAAACTGCCGTGCTCGGCATAACTGTGTTGCTCAAGGGTTCAAAATGCTCATTTACACACAAGTAAACTCCGCTTTTTCGACCTTTCGCGCCTTGTTCTGTCATTGCTCGCGACGATTTTCAATATCCTGTGTCCAGCTAAGTATAAAATCTGAAGGCTTGCGTCATCATGAATAAGGCGCGCAGTATAAAACAAAATGATGCAAGCGATGCGTTGCCGAACTTTCGAAGCGTCGGAATAACACTGCGTATCCTGCTGATCAGCAACGGCATGGCGCTTCTGCTGGCACTGTCGCAGGCAAATGGATGGGCTGATGTACCGCAGCGAATGATGCAGATAGTCATGCTTCTCACACCTATCCTGTTGACTGCCCTGCTGCTGTTGTGGGCTTCTCAGCCGTGGCTGGACAGGCTGGAATACCGGCGTGGCATTCTAGTCGTGACGCTATCGGTGGCGCTGTTGACTTACGCGATATTTTACCTGGTTGGCCAGTTGTATCGCCCTCTTGTCGGCGACGATACGAATTTTGAAGCGGCACGCTATGTGATACTCAGCATTACAGTAAGCGGCATTCTGCTGATGTATTTCCGGTTGCGCACCCTCGCTTTGTCGCACGGTTTGCACGATGCGCGCCTGCAGGTATTGCGGGCACGCATCCGTCCGCATTTCCTGTTCAACACTATCAATGCCGTGCTCGGCATCGTGCGTACCCAGCCCAGGCAAGCCGAAACCGCACTGGAAGATATGGCAGACCTGTTCCGCATGGCGATGTCGGATGCGCGCGATCTTGTGCCGCTGCAAAAAGAAATACAATTAAGCAAACAATATATAGCCTTGGAGCACATGCGCATGGGAGAACGCCTGCAGGTGGATTGGCAGTTTCAGGATCTGCCGGAAGACGCACTGATCCCGCAATTGCTGCTGCAGCCGCTGCTGGAAAATGCCGTATATCACGGTATCGAGCCATTGCCCAAGGGCGGCTGCATCAAAGTGGCGATTCGTCTCAACGGTGAAGAGTTGCTGCTGCAGGTTGAGAATCCATGCTTGTCTCGCAGCGAGGGAAGGCATCGCGGCAACAAAGTGGCATTGAGCAATATCCGGGAACGGCTTGACTTGCTGTTTGATGTCGAAGCGCGCTATCAGGTCGAAGGCGGCGAGGATTTTTATCGGGTTGAAATCGCACTACCCTATGTAACAGAGCGGCCAAAACTAAAGGAGCGGTCATTATGAGCAGCAAAGAACAAGCCCTTAGCATCTTCATCGTGGACGATGAACCGCCTGCGCGTAACCGCCTGCGCGACGTGTTGAACGATTGCAGCGAGAAATTGCCGCTGCAAGTCGTCGGTGAGGCAAGCAACGGCAGCGAGGCTTTGGAAAAGTTGATGAAAATGCCCGTCGATATCGTATTGCTTGACATCCGGATGCCGCAAATGGATGGAATCGAACTTTCGCAGCATTTGCTCAAGTTGCCTAAACCGCCGGTAATCATTTTCACAACCGCTTATGATGAATACGCGATCAAGGCTTTCGAGCTGCACGCCGTCGATTACCTGCTCAAGCCTATAAGGATGGCGCGCTTATTCGAAGCGCTGACCCGAGCGCGAGGTGCCGTGCCGGTAAAAAACGAAGTGCTGCAGGAGCTGGCAATTGAACCTCGCAAGAATCTGTCCAGCCACGAACGCGGCAAGATCTACCTTATACCCATCGGGCAAGTGCTGTACCTGCGCGCTGAGTTGAAATACATTACAGTGCGTACCGCCGAACGCGAATATCTGATCGAAGAATCGCTATCCGCGCTGGAAAAGGAATTTTCCGAACGCTTCGTGCGCATACACCGCAATTGTCTTGTGGCAAAGGAGGCAATAGAAGGGTTTGTAAGGGGCGGCGAAGACAGCGCCGAAAGCGCTGGGTGGATGGTAAAGCTGAAAGGCCTGAACGAGCTCCTTGCAATCAGCCGCCGTCAACAGCATATTGTCAAGGAATTCGGCTGATTTAAACTGAATTGTCGAAACCGATTTGAAGCGAACGGAGGTTGATTATGAAACGCCAAATCCTTTCAGTCATGTTACTGCCGGTCGCCTTGGCAGCTTGTGACAAAAGGCCCGCCGAACCCGCCGCTCAAATCCCTGAAGTAGTGTCAAAAGTGGATATCTTCACACCATCCGATGGTGCAAGGATCGATGCGAAATCGCAGATAGAATTGGACTATGAAGTCAAGCTGGGAGGAGATGGCGATCATGCGCATCTTTATGTGGATGACCGTCGCATAGCCATGTTGCGCCAGATGAAGGGCAGTTACATGATCTTTCCGCTGGACCAAGGCAATCGCGAGATCTGCATAAAGGTCGTCAACAGCAACCATACTCCGATAGGTGTGAGCAGGTGCGTCAAGGTCACAGTCGGGTAGGATTAGAGCGGTTTGAGATAGTCTGAACAAGAAGTTGTTTGCTATACTGACATCCGTTGAGATTGGTTTTCTCAGCATCGTTTTGCACTATGTTTAGGTCACGTCTGTAATTGGCAATTTGTTCAAGTTTTGTTGATAGTGGTCACTTAAATCAGGGAGAAACAAAATGACACAGCAGTATTCCCGTTTCATGCGCTGGACCAGTAGAGTTGTTATTTTAAGCATGCTGGCTCTGGGCTTGCCGCAACAATCTGCTTATGCAGCAATGGTGGAGACAGAACAGACAATTTCTCATGAGCTGGCGGTTCAAGACCGCGCCAGAATCATTGCGTTCATTGACCGCGATGATGTGGTTGCCCAATTGCAACAGAAAGGCGTGACTGCCGGAGAGGCAAAAGCGCGCGTCTATGCGTTGACAGACGATGAAGCACACAAAATTGCCGGTAAACTGGATCAATTGCCCGCCGGGGGAACGGATGTTGTAGGAGTGTTGCTCTTTCTTTTTATCGTGCTGCTGGTGACAGACATACTTGGTTTTACCAAGGTCTTTCCGTTCACCCGTCCAGTCAAACGATAATTCATGCTGAACCGGAACGCCCGCTTGTCAGTGGGCGTTTTTCTTTTGTGCCTCGGTGCCTGCGCGAATCCACCTCAAACGCGACTTGTTCTCGATTCTCCGCCCGCGTTTTTGCCCAGACAAGCAGAACTTTCCGAAGTACCTTTTTTTCCCCAGGAAGAATACCAATGCGGACCGGCATCGCTGGCGATGACATTGAATGGCGCAGGCTTTGCAGTGACACCTGAAATACTCAAGCCCGAGACCTATCTTCCCGACCGGCGCGGCAGCCTGCAAGCCGAAATGATGGCTGCGGCACGCCGCCATGGCGCTGTCGCCTACCAATTGTCCCCGACATTAAAGGATCTGCTGCGCGAGATCGCAGCCGGAACACCTGTTGTCATATTGCAGAATCTGGCATTTGGGTGGTATCCGGTCTGGCATTACGCTGTCGCGATCGGCTACGATCTCGACAGCGCGGAAATCATCCTGCGCTCGGGCCTCGAGCGAAGGAAATTGTTGCCGATGTCAACATTCGAATATACCTGGGCACGCAGCGGCTACTGGGCGATGGTCGCCATGCCGCCAGGGATGATCCCGGAAACTGCAGAGGAAATTCCTTTTATCGCGGCAGTCAGTGCTGCCGAGAAATTTATGGGCCCGGAACGAGCACTGGCCGAATATCGTGCCGCATTGAAACGCTGGCCAGAAAATCTGACGGCACAAATAGGCGCAGGAAATTCCGCTTATCGATTGCACGACCTGGATCAAGCCGAGAAGGCATTTCGTCTGGCAGCACAGGGTCACCCGGATTCGGTAGCCGCTTATAACAATCTCGCACAAACCCTTGCCGACCAGGCACGCTATGAAGAAGCCCGGGAGATAGCCAGATTCGCGGTCAGCCTTGGCGGTCCGCTATTGCAGGTTGCACAGGAAACGCTGGCCGATATTGAACGCAGGATGGCGGAACCGCCTGAAAATGAGCGAAAAAAGAAGCGCTGAATGTCACGGAATCTCCGCGTTGATATACTCCATGCAGGATAGATAATCCTCTGAATTGCGCGGCGGTCCGACGAGGAAATCGCACTTTTCCCTGATCGCCGCATTTCTTATTGCAAGTTCGTCGGCAGTCAACGAGGATTTTTCCGGAGGAGAAGAGCACCCGGCAAGCAACAACAGGATTGATAAATATCGCATACGCTTCTCTCAAGAAGGGGTGGCTTATGTTACACAAAAAGGATTCCTTGCGGGCAATTTTGAAAGCCGGTTTGTCCATTGAGTAGTTCCACGGATAAATTGCAGTTCCCTTTTGCGATTGCATTCATATTTTGTACTAATTCCTTATGTGCTTGAAGTGAATTCAGCAAACAGCCACAGATAAACTGCGTCAGAATATATTCGATATGACAAGAGAGCCCGCTGTTCGACAGTTAATACACGAGAAGTTAATATAATCAGCGTCGAATCCATCGTTGCTTATCAATAGACCAATGAGCGAAAAAATCGAGCAGCAACTCTTGCTTGCAAAGCAATACACACGCACGGGTGCATATCTTGATGCACAAAAGTTATTGCGCAAGATCATCGATAAGACTGGCAGTAATGTAAACGCGTGGCTGCTGCTTGGTCAGGTCTATGGTTTTCAACAAAAGCACGCAGATGCGGAAAAGGCTTTTGCACAGGCGGCCAGACTTAATCCAGGCTTGCTGGAAGCACATGCTTACTTGGGATTGGCCTTCATGCATCAGGACAAGAATGAGCAAGCCGTAGCTGCATTCAAGGCGGCGCTAGCCATTCAGCCTCGATTAACGATGGCGTTGGCAAACCTGGTTACACTGCTTCATAAACTGGAGCGACAGCGCGAAGCGCTGCCTTATCAGGAGCGATGGCTGGAGATGGAGCCGCAAAGCAGCATTGCACATTACAGCGCCGCTGTACTGAATCAAGCGGTTCAACAGTTGCCGGCTGCACGCGAACACTACGAGCAGGTGTTGAAATTAGGCGCCGTTGGAGTTTCAACCTATTCTACCCAGCTTAATCTGGGCGTGGTTTGTTACGCGCTGCGTGATTTTGAGGCAGCGATCG
>QJWF01000058.1 GCA_003235435.1 Nitrosomonadales bacterium | reverse complement strand
CGGGGCAGACAACCACACGGAAAAGGCATCTGCTGTAGCCGCCAACAATGCATTACGGGACGATGGCCTGTTGGCAAACGAACGTAATCTCAATGATGACCTGGCACTTGAAAAGGCAAGCAAGAATGCCAAGGATATATTGCTGAATGAAGCGGCACATATCGTCAGCGATGCGGCTGCATTGTTGAAGTCTGATTCAAGGCTTGCAGCCAGCACGTCGCCATGATCGGCGATCAGAAAGATAAGTGACAACCGCCCTCCGCTGAGAAGGATACGGTGAAGATAGACTGCCAGAACGTCGTAATCAAGTTCGGGAAGTAACTAACTTCCTTTCCCCCTCTCCCTGCCTTACGGCCGGGAGAGGGCAGAAAGAAGCCCATCGATGCCGGGCTTTGTTGCTGCTGAATCGTGGACTGTCCCTGATTCTGTGCCCCTGATTCGAGTGTTAGATTCCTTATAGCGGACGAATTTGGTTGATCATTTCATTCCATGCCTGGATGGCTTCGGCGATTGCAGCGTCCTCGTCCTTGCCTTCTGCCGGAGTCGCAGGTCCGCTCTGTCCGCATACGGGACAGACCACGCGATAAATAATTTCGTCACGACCATCCGCTGTTCGGCGTGTACTCCGACGAACTTCGGCTTCAGCACCGCAGGTGCAGCGTCTCATTGTCATCGAAAGCAATTCGACCCAGGTATCTTTAATTAGGTACCTTTAATTCGGGCAGAAGATTCACTTCGCCAGCTTCAGGATGAATTCAATCAATTCCTTGATCTCGGCTTGCTTGGTGCCTGCAGGATCAATGGCAGGCATGGCCAAATTTCCCCAGTTTCCCGAACCGCCCTTGGAAACCTTGACTAGCAGCGCTGCTGCTGCGCCTGGATCGTCCTTGTACCTGTTGGCAATGTCTTGCCAGGTTGGGCCATTCGACTTTTTGTCGATAGTGTGGCATGCCGTGCAGAACATCTTGTCTGCCAGTTCCGGCAAGTCTGTTGCGAACGCACTTCCCGAGGCCACCATACCTGCTATTGCCATGCTTGCGATTATGGATTTCATCTATTGGATCTCCGATTTGTGATTGAAACACTCAAAATGGTGCCAAGGTTCCCTTTTTTCGCTCCTGGCCCTGGACGCCCCGTTTACTTTACATCGGATTCGCCGGGATTTGCGACAATTGTCGCATTTCAATTCCTGCTCGGCGCGCTTGTCGGTTGTACCGTCTGGTTTGCAACGCTCGCGCCATCGCTAAAGTTCCGGCTGCGCACCAAATTCCTTCTTTTTGTCCTCAAACCATTTTTTCATCGCCTCAGGTCTCTTCATAAGCTCCTGCATTTCATTCATGGCCTTGATGTGCGCGGCATCATTTTTCTGGAACATTTCCATGCCGTGTTGTTTGCTCAGCGCGGCAATCTCATCAAATGAGTTTGCACGAAATTCTTTGTCGCAAGCCCCTCCGAGCTGTTTGCACGTCATCGTTTTCATTTGGTTTTCTCCTGTGCAGAAATCGAAATATACCTAACGCTCGCCATAACCGACAGTGAAAAGAGGCACGCCGATTTTCACTGTAGACGTTGATGGCGTTGCCAGACAAAGCGTTGCTTGGGTGGTTTCACGTTGCCAGAGACCGCCTTCGATACGTGACGATTGCCATTATCGACATGCACGAGACCGCAATGACGGCCGGAAAAAGAACCGTTGTTGCCGAGTAGTTCTCAAGCGCCAATATTACCAGAACGTTGCGAGCTGCGAACAAGGCAAAGAACGGCAATGATTCGGAATGCGGAAAACTGTATGCCTTCCGCATCGTCGGACCAAATCCCAAAACATCGATGGTCGTAAGAATAATAACCGCCCACAAAGGGTCCGACGTAAAGTACCAAAGCGGCAAGGCGCTGAGAGCGGCAACAAAAAACAGCCAATCCGTTTTTGTGATTGTAATATCCGCGCGCTTCAAATACGCCAGGAATGCGACAAGCAGTGTTATGCATCCCGATACCCCGATGGGCCAGGCACCCACTCCGCCTTTTCCTTCAAGCTGGGCAAGGAATACAACGAAGGTCGTTGCGCCCCAAATGACCCAGGAAAAAACGTGGGGCCTGGTTGAGCCGACAACTATCGCGCGGATATAGGGCACGAATGCGGTAACCGTGAGCACGATGGCGACGGCGCTCAAAATTTCCTTGTAAGGCAGGGTTTCCACGCGCCTATTAGCCCAACCTGATTTTCACTCCTATACCTGCTCCCGCATCAACTCCTGAATCAGCTTTTCCACTTCGGGGTGATCGAACTCGCGCCCGCCAATGGCACGAAAACGCATATTGCCTTTTTTGTCGATGAGGTAGGTGGTGGGCAAGCCCATCACGTCATAGGCCCGCGACACGCTGCTGTCCTTGTCAAACAGGATGGGGAAGGTCAGGTCGGTGCCGAGGTCGCCGGTGAAAGTGAATACGCGGTCGCCGTCCTCCATCTGGTTGAGTGCCAATACGACAAAATCTTTGTCCTTTAATTTCTGGTGCAAACGTTCCAATGAGGGCATTTCCCTCCGGCAAGGGGGACACCATGTGGCCCAGAAATTGATGAGCACGACTTTGCCGCGATAGTCCTTCAGGTTGTATTTTTTTGCATCCATGTCCTGCAGCGTGAAATCCGGCGCAGGCTGTGACTGCGACACGGCGGTCAACTGGTGGCCCAGCTTGGGTTGCTTGCGCTCGTCAGCCAGTGCTGAAAACACCAGCATGAAGAATAACAATATCGAAATCAGTTTGTATGGCATGTCAGCTCGCTTTCGTGTGGTTGTGCAGGTCAAAGCGCCGCGGGTGCGCAGCTCATGTTCTCGATTTTCCCCTGATGCTTTTCTCCGTCAAGTGTCCAGGTGTATATGAAGTCGAATTTTTCATTCCGGTCCATCTGTATCGTGGTGAAACCCTGCTGCCAGTCGCCGATGCCGAAGTCGCCGCTTTCGGGCAGCAAGGTCCAGGCAAAGCTGATGCCCGCCTTGCGCCATTCTGCCAGCCACTGGGCCTTGGTTTTGACCGGATGGGAATTGCCGCTCTTGTCGACATATCGCCAGTCGGCAACCCGGTAGCTCAATTGCTGTTGCGAAGTGTTCTGGATGATGCTGCCAAACACGCAGTAGCCGGCGATCCGCTCGACCTCTTCCGCCGTGAAGTCCCTTTTGCCGTAAACTGCACGGACAAAGTCCGGGTTCAACTGGATGAGCTCTATGCTGAAGCCGTCGTCCTTTGCGGTCCAGGTCAACAGGCCGCTGGCCTCGTTCTTGTTGATGGTGACTTCTGCCGCCTGTACCGGTATGAGCAGCAACCAAAGGCATATGATCTTCAATAGCCGTGAGTTTGTCTTTGTGGGCACGATGATAGCCGGTTAAACAGAACGAATCCGGTTTAATTCTAGAACATCTGGCTCTGAAGATATATCGATATTCAGACCCGTTTCGTTCCCGCTTTCCTTGCTGATCGGGAATTAGTATGATGCCGCCGTCTTTCTTCGCGGGGTCTTGATTGGACAGGCATCGTCATCCATTTGCGGTTCGCTTTTTCCGGTTCGGCCGTGCCCTCGCCATCGGCCATGCGCCCGGCGTGCACAGGCCTGTGCTCGCGCTTTTCCCTTCTACGACCACCGAACTCCCGTTCACCTAGTTGCCTGCCAGCTTCCGGCTGGCCGGTGTGTCGCCCGTTCCCACGCGGAATGGAGATGTGCCGTGCCGTAAGCGTCCTTGCTGGACGCAGTGTGGTTAACGCAGGAGCAGGTAGAGTTGAATCAAGCACAGATCGCCAATCTTGCCGAGGATGGCCGTGTCTACTATGACATGACGGGGACGGAGAATCCCTGTTTCGGTTGCGGTGCGTGTTGCCGTCATTTTCGCGTCTCGTTCTATCAGGGAGAGCTGGAAACCCAGCCGGGCGGTCATGTGCCGGCCGATCTTGCCATGCCTATCACGCCGTTTCGTGTGTGCATGAAAGGCACTGAATCCGGACTGGGCAGCTGCATCGCGCTGCAAGCTGATATGCGCTGCGGCATTTACGAAAACCGCCCTTCGGTGTGCCGGGAGTTCCCGGCAATCATTCCGAATGGGTCGCTGAACCCGGAGTGTGTGCGGCTGCGCGCGTTGTATGGGGTCGATTGAGGAACAATCCGGCAGGCGGCAAATTGGACAGGCGAGTCGGAAGATTCAGATTTCAACGGTGACTATGTGTGCCTGGATCTTGCCGTCGACTTCGCCCCGCCCGAATCGCCTGGCGATCGCTTCCGCCGCCACTTCGGTCGCTTCCCCGAGGCGCGAAGCGTCGCGCGCCTCGATCTCGTTGCGCAGCGGCGTCCCCTGGCAATATGCAATGGCCGGATCACGGAAGGATCTTGCCCGGCTGCGCGCCGCGAGCACGTCGATCTGCGGTGCCGCAACGAACCCGGCATTTGCAAGATCGCGCTTGATGGTCGGACCGTCATAATAGCCATGGGGTGTGCGCGCGAGGAAGCGTGGCGGGTCCTCGGGGAACATCGACTCGAGTGCCGTCGTTATGGTATCGGCAAATTCGTTTTCCTCAATGCGGTCCCACACATTGAAAATGAATACGCCTCCCGGTTTGAGCACACGGCGTGCTTCTTCAAAAGCCCTCGGCCTGTCCGGGAAGAACATCGCGCCGAACTGGCAGACGACGGTGTCAAACGTTCCGTCCTGGAAAGGCAATTGCATTGCGTCTGCCTGACGCCATTCCACAGGCCGATTGGTCCCGAGATCGGCAGCGTAATCCAGCATCGGTTGATTCAGATCCGTGGCAACGATGGAGACACTTTCGGGCAGAGAGGAGGCCAGTGAGCGGGTCACGACACCCGTGCCGGCTGCTATTTCGAGCACGCGGGTCTGAAGCCTCGAAGCGATGCGATTCGCCAAATCATCAGCATAGGGTTCGAAGATAAGCGGAACCAGATATGTTTCGTAAAACCTTGCAATGGCATTGCTGAACAGTTTGTCGCTATCGGAACCTTTCATGGTGTTACCTCCGTTTCGATTCCTTTGGTTGAAAACATGAAAAGATTCAGTTGGGCCGTCCCATTGTACTATTTGAACCGTGGCCCAGTCCCGATTGTTCAGCGAAAATGACACCTTTAGTTCCTTGATAGAATAGCGTTATTATTTGACATCGCGGCACGCAACACGCTAAATCCAATAATTAGAGCGCTATACGAAATATCGAGGGATGAAATCCGTAGGTGCAAGTGTAATGGCGAAGACTTTACTGCAGAAGTATTCTGGTAATGAGGAGAAATCAATTGAAAGTGCAGAATTTTATCGCAGTGGCAGCAAGCATTCTCTTGCTCTCGGCCTGTGGTTCGCCAACCAGGAAGGACACGTCACAAACAATGACGCCGACTACGAAACTTGACCTGGATGATCCACGATCCGTGGCGGAAGCGACAATTGTTCAGCGGGGAGAATCCAATTTAACCACTATTTACAAGGGGCCAAACGTAGCCGGCAATCCCCGGGATCAATTGTATATCCAGGCATTGAAAACGGATGCCGGAAATATCACCTATCAGATCTACATCGTAGTTAATTACACCGGAGTCTGGCGTTTCTACAACTGGGCATATGATACCTATGGAAAAACCCTGGTATTGACGAACATGACCCGCGATATCGAAGTATGCAAACGCGCGGATTGTTCGCAACAAGAATTCGTCATTCTCGACGTGACGCGAAAATACCTGGAAGAAAATATGCAGAAAGGCCTTCGCTTCTGGTTGAGCGCGAAAAAGGAAAAAACCAGGGAAGAGTTTCTTATTCCTTCCGGATACATCATCGCTTTCATGTCGCTGGCCGAGAAATAGCCCCAGGGTCGGGCATGGCCAATCGTGCATCCGGCCAAAGTTACGGGGGGAAATTGCGCGATACCCGCAAGCCGCGGAATGATTTACATTTAAGATACACGGCCATGCAAGACAATATATCCCGAATCAGCCTCCGCAATATTTTCATTTCTTTGGCAATAGTTGCGGGGCTGGTTGTCGTCGTTTCCCTCTATGCTGAACCGGTCCTGCGTATCTCGGTCATGCCGGACGAACCGCGCTTTGTGGTGAATCGCAAGATGCGACTGCTGACCGCATACCTTGAACATAAAGTCGGCATGAAGGTCGAATTCCGGCCCATGCGCAGTGGCGATGCGCTGGTGGAATCGCTGCTGTTCAAGGAGCTCGACCTGGTCTGGATCGATGGTGCACATCTGGAGAAAGCCCGGTCACTCAGCGACGGCGGCGTCATGCCCATTGTTGGGCGTGCGGAAGACCAGCGCGATTCCATGGTATCCGTTGCTGCGCCTGCTGATCGCAGATACAGCTGGGCTGCACGTTCGGGAATTGATCCTGAATTGAAGCAGAAACTGACCGACATCTTCCTCACCATGCATACGGGCGGCGGCAAAGGAATGGAGATATTGGGATACCAGCACACCAGCCGTTTTGTCCCGGTCCGGATCGATGATGGAAGAGTCGATGGGGTCGGTTTCGATGGCGCTGTTACGGAGCGAACTTTTCCGGGTCGATCATTTTCCCGTTAGGAATCACTCTCAGGTGATGAGAGGATCATGCGTTCAGCGCAATCTTCCTTGGCGTGCAGGCTCATGGCTGTTCCTTATTGTTGTGAAACCGATTTCATCGGTCAAAAACGCCACTAATGTTGTTAATATCACGGCTCATCTGAACTTTAGCGCAAAGGAA
>QJWF01000008.1 GCA_003235435.1 Nitrosomonadales bacterium | reverse complement strand
GACCCGCTTAATCGCCATACCAAACCGGTTGTAGCGGAACTCGATCCGGCCCATTACGGACTGGTCGAAGCGGATATGGACACAACTTTCGACACCGGTTCTTTGGTGGGCGGGGCGCGCATGACCCTGCGCGAGATCCTCAAGTTGTTGCGACAAACCTACTGCGGCAGCATCGGAGCCGAATACATGTATATCGGTGATGTCGCGATGAAACGCTGGATACAGTACCGCCTGGAAAATTCACGCGGGCAAGCCGATTTCGACGAGGCAAAGCGTCGACGCATTCTGGAAAGGATCACCGCCGCGGAAACGCTGGAGCGCTACCTGCACACAAAATTCGTCGGACAAAAGCGTTTTTCACTTGAGGGCGGAGAAACGCTGATCCCGCTGCTCGACCATTTGTTGCAACGCAGCGGCGAGCAGGGCGTTCAGGAAGCTGTGATCGGAATGGCGCATCGCGGCAGGTTGAATGTGCTGGTAAACATACTCGGCAAACAGCCGGGTATGCTGTTCGCAGAATTTCAGGGAGTACATGCGGAACATCTTACTTCCGGTGACGTGAAGTACCATCAGGGCTTTGCCGCGAACATTGCAACGCCGGGAGGCGAATTGCATGTCGCACTAGCGTTCAATCCTTCGCATCTGGAAATCGTCGATCCGGTGGTGGAAGGATCGGTACGTGCGCGCCAGCACAGGCGCAAGGATCTGGACGGTTCCAGGGTGATCCCGATACTGATTCACGGAGACGCTGCATTTGCAGGCCAAGGAGTGGTGATGGAAACGCTGGCTATGTCGCAAACACGCGGATATGGAACCGGCGGCACGGTGCATGTCATCGTCAACAACCAGATCGGTTTCACCGCATCCGACTCGCGCGACACGCGCTCCAGCACCCATTGCACCGACGTGGCCAAAATGATTGAAGCGCCTATCTTCCACGTGAACGGGGATGATCCCGAAGCGGTATTGCTGGTTACGGAGATCGCGCTTGATTTCCGAATGCAATTCAAAAAGGATGTCGTGATCGACATGATGTGCTTCCGCAAGCTCGGGCATAACGAACAGGACGAACCACTGGTCACGCAACCGTACATGTATCACTTTATCAGGCAGCATCCCGGAACGCGCGCGCTATATGCCAAGCGACTTGCCGAAAAAGGCTTGATCGGGTTCGATGAGACGGAAGAGATGATCTCGACTTATCGCAAAGCCATGGACGAGGGCAGGAACTCCATCCAACCTGCGCTGCCCAAGAGCACGACCAGGACCATATCCGACTGGACTCCTTACATGGGCAACATCAGCTGGAATGTGCCTGTGAATACCGCTGTGCCTTTGGAGCGTCTACAACAGTTGGCGATTCCGTTGACGACTGTCCCTGGAAACATGGTTTTGCATTCGCGCGTGCAAAAGATCGTCGACGATCGCGCTGCAATGGCTCGCGGGGAGATGCCGCTAGACTGGGGGATGGGCGAGACCCTTGCATACGCCACATTGCTTACCGAAGGCTACCCCGTGAGGCTCACCGGACAGGACAGCCGGCGCGGCACTTTTTTCCACCGCCACGTAGCCTGGCATGACCAGAACATCGTGGAGTCGAGCGAAGGAGTATACATTCCCTTGCAACATCTTTCGCCAGACCAGGCTGATTTTGTCGGGATCGATTCGCTTTTGTCCGAAGAAGCGGTACTGGGATTCGAATATGGTTATGCCACTGCCGAACCGGGTTCGCTGGTGTTATGGGAAGCGCAGTTCGGAGATTTCGCGAACGGGGCTCAGGTGGTTATCGACCAATTCATCGCCTCCGGAGAAGTGAAATGGGGCAGATTGTGCGGGCTTGTGATGCTGCTGCCGCACGGTTATGAAGGGCAGGGAGCGGAGCATTCGTCCGGACGAATCGAGCGTTACCTGCAACTTTGCGCCGATTACAACATCCAGGTGTGCGTTCCCTCCACGCCGGCGCAGATGTTCCACTTGTTGCGCCGCCAGATGCTGCGCCCGTATCGCAAGCCGCTGATCGTGTTCACGCCCAAGAGCCTGTTGCGCAGCAAGGAAGCTGCCTCGCCGCTAGAGGAATTGACGAAGGGCGGTTTTAAACCGGTGATTTCAGAAGTCGATGCGCTGGATGCAGACAAGGTGCGCCGTATCATCGCGTGCAGCGGCAAAATTTATTACGAGTTGCTCGCAGCGCGTCGAGCAAAGGGCATCGGCGACATGGCCATAATCCGCCTTGAGCAGCTTTACCCTTTCCCGCACGATGATTTTACCGGACAGATCGCCGCATATTCGAAAGCGACCGAACTGGTGTGGTGCCAGGAAGCACCCGGTAACCAGGGCGCGTGGCACCGCATCCAGCATTATCTGGTGCGCCATATGCGCAAAGGAATGCGCCTTGACTATGCGCTGCGCCCATCGTCTGCGGCACCCGCCGCCGGTTATTTTGCCGTACATTTGGAGCAACAGAAGGCGGTGATCGAAGCTGCGTTCCGCGACGATCTCGACAACAAACCCAATCCCGGAGCTGCCCATCATGAGCATCATTGAAGTCAAAGTACCGCAATTGTCCGAATCCGTGTCCGAAGCGACCTTGCTCAACTGGCACAAGCAGGCCGGAGATGCGGTCACCGAAGGCGAGAACCTGATCGACATCGAGACCGACAAGGTGGTGCTGGAATTGCCTGCGATAAAAAGCGGAGTTCTGACCAGAATAATCAAGGGAGACGGCGAAAAAGTTTCCAGCGAAGAGGTGATCGCGCAGATCGAAACAAGTGCAGCGACAGCTCAAACAACAAAACCAAAACCTGCGGCTGCTTCAGCTGTGCCTCCTTCGGTTCGCAAGCTGGCACGCGAAAACAACATCGATCCCGGCAACCTGCGGGGCAGCGGACGCGGCGGACGTGTTACCAAGGAGGACGTGCTGAGCGCGATGCAGCAGGTAGCGCAGGCTAAAGCGCCTGATAACGAAGCAATGCAATCTGTACCAGGCATCGCACCATCAGGTCATCGCCCCGAGCAGCGCGTGGCGATGACACGCATCCGTCAGCGTATTGCGGAGAGGCTGCTCCAGTCGCAACAGAACGCCGCGATCCTGACAACTTTCAACGAAGTCAACATGCAGCCGGTGATGGATCTGCGCAACAAGTACAAGGACGCTTTCGAGAAGAAACATGGTATCAAGCTCGGCTTCTCCTCGTTTTTCGTCAAGGCATCGGTGCTGGCGCTGCAAAAGTTCCCGATCGTCAATGCATCGGTGGACGGCAGCGACATCATCTACCACGGCTACTTCGACATCGGCATGGCGATCGGTAGCGAGCGGGGACTGGTCGTTCCCATCATACGTGATGCCGACAAGTTATCCTTCGCCGAAATCGAAAAGCAGATCGCCGATTTCGGCGCACGTGCCAAGGTCGGCAAATTGACAATGGAAGAACTTTCTGGAGGCACCTTCTCGATATCAAACGGCGGCGTATTCGGTTCGATGCTCTCGACCCCGATTATCAATCCGCCGCAATCTGCGATACTCGGCATCCATGCAACCAGGGAAAGGGCTGTAGTGGAGAACGGACAGATCGTGATCCGCCCGATGAATTATCTTGCGGTGTCCTACGATCATCGCATCATCGACGGCCGCGAAGCGGTGCAATTCCTTTCCACCATCAAGGAAGCGCTGGAATATCCGGGGCGTGTGTTGCTGGACTTGTAGATGAGTAAATTTTCTGCCTACCGCATTTTTGAAGAAAATGGCAAATCCGCCGGGCGTTTCGTTGAACTGATGCTGGATGACCTCGATCCCGGAGAGATAGTCATTCAAACGCATTACTCCAGCGTGAATTACAAGGATGCGCTCGCCGCAACCGGCGCCGGCAAGGTGATACGGCGTTTTCCTTGCGTCGGAGGGATCGATGTCTCCGGAGTGGTGGCAAGTTCGTCGGATGTACGCTTCAAGACCAGTGACAAAGTGCTGGTTACGGGTTATGACATGGGTGTGGCCCATGACGGGGGATTTGCCGAATACGTGCGCGTCCCCGCAGACTGGGTAGTGCCTTTGCCGCTGGAATTGACACTGTTCGACGCGATGGCGCTCGGTACGGCGGGTTTCACCGCCGGGTTGGCTATACATCGCCTTGAACAAAACGAACTCACACCGGACAAGGGCAAGGTGATCGTGACCGGCGCGACCGGCGGGGTTTCCAGTCTGGGCATCCAGATGCTTGCACAACTCGGTTATCACGTCGTGGCGCTGACCGGCAAGGACAGTGAACATGATTACCTGAAATCTCTCGGTGCAAATGAAATCCTTCCTCGCAAAGATGTAGTCATGGGAACGCGACCTTTGGAAAAGGCACTATGGTCTGGTGCCTTGGATTCTGTGGGTGGAGAGACACTCGCGTGGCTGACTCGCACCATGCTGCAGAACGGCACTATCGCCAGCTTCGGCAATGCCGGCGGAATCGAACTGAACACCACGGTTCTGCCGTTCATCCTGCGAGGCGTAAAGTTGCTGGGGGTCGATTCCGCCGCCACGGCGATGCCGTTGCGCCGCAAGATATGGCAACGGCTTGCTGGCGATCTACGCCCGAAACAGTTGGCAAAAGCGGCGCATGTCGTGCCATTCTCAGAACTGCCGCAGGTTTTCCCTTTGCTGCTGCAAGGCAAGCAACGCGGGCGCACAGTGGTCGAAATCAAACACGCGTAAAGCCTGCTGAATTAGGCTCTTGGATGATGATATAATTGCCGCCAAAGCTGGAAATAAACAGCGCGAAAGTGGCGGAATTGGTAGACGCACTGGATTTAGGTTCCAGCGCCGTAAGGCGTGAGAGTTCGAGTCTCTCCTTTCGCACCAGTGCCCAATTCAACTTCAATCAAGGAAATACAGTATGACCAGCGTAGAAACAGTCAGCGCGTTAGAACGACGTCTTAACGCCTCCATTCCACAACAGGAGATTCGCGGAGTTGTGTCCGCTCGCCTGAAAAATATCGCGCGCAATGCGAAGATCGCCGGATTCCGCCCCGGCAAGGTGCCAGCCAAGGTCATCGAGCAGCATTATGGCCCGAAAATCCATCAGGAAGCACTCGGTGAAGCGATGCAACGTTCGTTCCAGGAAGCCGCCTTGTCCAACAATTTGCGGGTGGCTGGAAACCCCCATTTCGAGATAATGAGCGACGACCCGAATGCGGATCAGGTCGAATACAGCGCTACTTTTGAAATCTATCCTGAAGTGGTGATGGGTGATTTGTCGGGTGTAGAGGTAGAGCGGCTGGTGTATCAGGTAAAACCGGCCGATGTGGAAAACATGATACTAACGCTGCGCAAGCAGCGCGCAACCTTCGAAAAGGTAGACCGGGCCGTTCGGAATGAAGACCGGGTTCATATCGACTTTACCGGCAAACTCGACGGTGAGCCGTTTGAAGGCGGCGAAGGCAAGGGCATATCGGTGGTGCTTGGCATAGGTCGCATGTTGCCGGATTTTGAGGCTGCCATCATCGGCATGAAACCGAACGAGACCAAGTCATTCGAGATGAAGTTTCCCGAGGATTATCACGGCAAAAACGTGGCCGGCAAAAAGGTGACATTCACCGTTGTGCTGCACGGGGTAGAATCCGCAAGGTTGCCCGAGGTGGATACCGAATTTGCCAAGGCCATCGGCGTAACGGATGGTGATGTCGGCAGGATTGAGGAAGAGGTCCGCAGCAATCTGATACGCGAAGTCTCGCGGCGTTTGAAGTTGCGCAACAAGGATAATGCAATGGAGGCATTGCTGAAAATCGCCGATTTTGATGTTCCCAGGGGACTGGTGGATATTGAAGCCCAGACCGTGATGCAGAAAACCATGCAGGAAATGGAGTCGCGCGGCATGAAGGTTAAAGATATGCAGTTCCAGCCGGAAATGTTCAGGGAGCGTGCCGAAAAGCGCGTCAAGCTGGGTTTGATTCTTTCCGAAGTCGTGCAGAAATACGGCTTGCAAGCCAGGCCTGAACAGACCAGAGCGATGATCGAGGATTATGCGAAAGGATTTGACGAGGAAGAGCAGATCATCCGCTGGTATGCGGCAGATCCCAAGCGAACGGTCGAAGTGGAGAATCTGGTGCTGGAGGAAAATTTGGTCGAATGGGTGATGGGGCAGGCCAAAACCACCGATAAACAGGCTGAGTTCAACGATTTGATGGAGAGCAGCTAACAATGGAGCACTTTCGAAACACTCAAATTGCGGCCGTGTCCCATTATCAGGAGCCTCAGGATATCGGATTGATTCCGATGGTTGTAGAGACCAGCGGACGCGGCGAGCGGGCATATGATATTTATTCGCGTCTGCTCAAGGAGCGCGTGATATTTCTGGTTGGTGAGGTCAATGATCACACCGCCAACCTGATCGTCGCGCAAATGCTGTTTCTTGAATCGGAAAATCCGGACAAGGACATTCATTTCTACATCAATTCTCCCGGCGGTTCAGTGACTGCTGGAATGGCGATTTACGATACCATGCAGTTCATCAAGCCAAATATCAGCACGCTGTGCATCGGCCAGGCTGCAAGCATGGGCTCATTCCTGCTGGCGGCAGGTGAAAAAGGAAAGCGTTTTTGTTTGCCGAATTCGCGCGTGATGATCCATCAGCCGATGGGCGGCTTCCGCGGGCAGGCTTCGGATGTTGAGATACATGCTCGCGAGATTTTGTATTTGAAGCAGAAACTGAATAAACTGCTGGCGCAACATACCGGCCAGAAAGTTGAAACGATCGAGCGCGATACCGATCGCGATAATTTTCTGAGCGCTGATGAAGCC
>QJWF01000035.1 GCA_003235435.1 Nitrosomonadales bacterium | reverse complement strand
TTATTTTTACGAAGGATTTCTATAATTGAATCCCCGAGAGGTATAAATCGTGTTTTACGGAGTCCCACAAGGCAAGGAAAAAGACTTGCGACAAGCGCTGGCCACGATAGAAGACATCTATAAAGGGCAGTTCTACTGCGGCGACATGCTGATAAGTTTGTGGCGCAATCTGACATTCCGGCATGACCGGAAATTCATTTCGTGCTTTCTCGATGCGGCCGCCAACGATCAGGAGCAAAGCCTTATCTGGCGATTGCATACCCTGGCATGGGCGGCCAGGAATGCGCTGAATGTCGAAGGGGATTTTGTCGAGTGCGGCGTGTTCAAGGGATTCTGCTCCGCCGTGATATTGAAGTATCTCGATTTTCAGGACCTCCCCCGTAAAGCATTTCTGTATGACACCTTCGCTGGACTTCCCGAGAAGACATCGACCCAGCAGGAGAGGCAGGCATGGGACTACACGATGTATGACCCCGAGGCGATCTATAACGGCGTCCGCGAAAGATTCGCCAAATACAACAACGTGAACATCGTACGCGGGATCGTGCCGGATTCATTCCTGCAGGCAGTCCCGGAAAAGATCGCCTTCCTGCACATCGACATGAATTCGGAAATGGCCGAGATGCTTGCGCTGGAACACCTGTTTGACAAAGTCGCACCGGGCGGGATGATCGTGTTCGACGATTTTGGCTGGACGTGCAACGCGAACCAGATGAAAGCCGAGCTGGCGTTCATGACCAAACGCGGCCACGCGGTACTGGAATTGCCTACTGGGCAGGGGCTTGTGATCAAGCACGCATAGGCAGTCAATGGGAGAATGCAAGTCTGTGGTTTCATTACAACCAAAGCCAATTCGACAACAGCCTCAAATCTTCCTGACGAATACTTTCGACTTGCGTTGGTAATTGTAAAGAGACTTCTTCTGCGCAGGCAGCGCGGAAACGTCGCTCTCGACAAAGCCGCGCTCGAGGAACCAGTGCGCGGTGCGCGTTGTGAGCACGAACAGTTTCTTCATGCCCTGCGATTTGGCGATTGAGATCATGTGGTTGAGGATGGCCTCTCCGTAGCCGCGATCGCGGCTTTGCGCTTCCACAGCGAGTGCGGCCAGTTCAGCGGCGGCCTCATCCGGGAACGGATACAGCGCGGCGCAACCGACGATACGGTGGTCGTGCTCCAGCACCACGAAACGGTCGATCTCCTGCTCCAGTAATTCGCGGTTGCGCCTGACCAGGACGCCTTCCTCTTCCAGCGGCCTCAATAGTTCGAGGATACCGCCGATATCTTCAATGGTTGCATCACGGAGTGTGTTGAGTGTGGATTCGACCACCATGGTGCCGATGCCTTCATCGCTGAACAATTCCTGCAGCACCGCACCATCGGTGTGGCGGCTGATCAAGTGCGTGCGTGCAACCCCGGCCTCGCAGGCGCGTATCGCGCAGGGCAGGTACAAGGCTACATCGTCCGGCAGCTTGCCTTTGGCAGATAGCACTTGTTGCGATTGGGCAATAGTAAGTTCCTTTAGCAATTTCCCCTTTTTGACGTGCACGCCGTCGGTGTCCATAAGGAACACGAGTTTGTCAGCGTCCAGCGCGATGGCCGTGGAAGTGGCGACATCTTCCAAGGTCAAATTGAATACTTCACCGGTGGGTGAGTAGCCGAGTGGTGACAGCAGCACGACCTCGTCGAAATCCATTCGATCACTGATTGCCTCTGTATCAACCTTGCGCACGCGTCCTGTGTGCATCAGGTCCACGCCGTTGATGATGCCGATGGGTTGCGCGGTGATGAAATTTCCGCCAGCGATGCGGATGTCGGCATTCGCCATCGGCGAATTCGGCAGTCCCATCGACAGCAGCGCTTCGATCTCGACACGCACCCTCCCGACGGCCTCTTTTACGCATTGCATGGTTTCGGCATCGGTAAGACGGATGCCGTGATGATAAGTATCGCCGAGATTGTTCTTCGCAAGGTGCTGCTCGATCTGCGGACGCGCGCCGTGCACCAGTACCAGTCGGATGCCGAGGCTGGCAAGCAGGTTGAAGTCGTGGGTCAATTCGACGAACTTTCCGTCCGCGACCACTTCTCCGCCGAAGGCAATCACGAAGGTACGGCCGCGGAACGCATTGATGTAAGGCGCGACGGAACGGAACCATGCGACGAAATCAGCGGATGTGGCGAAAGGCATTTATGGCTCCTTGGTGCAATTTGTTAATGATGACGCGCTATTCCTCATCCAGCAACTTGCCTGCGATCGCCCAGTTTTCATCTGGCAATTCATCGAAAGCGATATAGGTATACGACTTCGGCTTGTGTGCGATGCGTTCCAGTGTACCGGTGATTTCATCGGCGATCTTCGCCTTTTGTTCCCGGCTCAAGCTGCCGGCGATACGGATGTTCACGTATGGCATGGTTGGCTCCTAATTTATGGAATTGTTTCAATATCATAAATGACAATCATTCTTCTGGCTGTAGGAGCGTGCCATGGCCGCGATAATTCGGTTCGGGGGCATGGCACGCTCCAACTTATATGCGGTTAAGAAAGATCGCCCCACAATGTTTGTAGTGCCACCAATCCGGCGATTGCGGCAGTCTCGGTTCGCATCATGCGAGAACCCATTCGTATTGGCGTGAAGCCACAGCGCAACGCTGCGTCGCTTTCTGCTCGGGTAAAACCCCCCTCGGCGCCAATCAGCAACACCACTTTGCCCTGCGGCCTGTCCAGGGCATGCAACAAAGCGAATCCATCAGGCAGCAAAATGAATTTCGTGTCAGACACTTTCTGCATTTGCCGCAGCCAGGACATTATATCCAGCGGCGCATGCAACTCAGGCAGCACATTGCGGCCACACTGCTCGCATGCGGAGATCGCGACTTGCTGCCAATGCTCGAGCCGTTTTGCGATTCGCTCGGAAGCCAATTTTGCCACGCTGCGTTCGGTGTCCAGCGGCTGTATCTCGATTACACCCAACTCGGTCGTTTTTTGTATTACCCAGTCCATTTTTTCGCTGCTGGTCAGAGCTTGGGCAAGCAAAACCTGAAGCGGAGATTCGCGGCAGGTGTTGGTCGCCGACAGATTGGAGACTACCACCATCTTGCCGCTGATTTCGGCGATCTGTCCCCGGTGCTCATTGCCTTTGCCGTCGAATATCTCCACCGAATCGCCCACTCGCAAACGCAACACCCGGGCGGCATGGTGTGCAGCCTCCGTGGGCAGTTCAAATGATCTGCCTGTAGGCAGGAGTTGCTTAAAGTAAAAGCGTGCCATGTTTCCGGGACAAATATATAAGTGTGTCGACGTGATAATATATCGGCTTCTGAATTCTTGTCAGGATTATGAAATGGTCAGCCTGCAACCTCCCATATGCGACTTTGGTTGGAAAGCCCGTGACTTCGATCTGCCCGGCGTGGACGGCAAACGTTATAACCTTGCAAGCGCTCGCGGCAAGAATGGACTGCTGGTAATGTTCATCTGCAACCACTGCCCATATGTGAAGTCCATCCGCGAACGCATCATCCGCGATACTAATGAGTTGCAACAGCACGGCATAGACAGTATCGCGATCATGTCGAACGACCCAGCCGAATACCCGGAAGATTCCTTCGACAACATGAAACTGATCGCGCAGCAATACAAATATCCTTTTCACTATGTATGGGACGAAACCCAGCAGGTCGCCAAGGACTATGGCGCAGTCTGCACGCCGGATTTCTTTGGCTTCAATGCCGAACTGGAATTGCAGTACCGAGGCCGCCTGGATGCATCGCGCAAGGAACTGGTTGCGGATGCGCCGCGCGATCTGTTCAACGCGATGGTGCAGGTTGCGATGACCGGACAGGGACCGCGCGAACAGATTGCGAGTATGGGCTGTTCCATCAAGTGGAAAAACGAAGCTTAAGAAAGACAACGGAAAGCAGCGTGAATAATTCGACATCAGGCAGCATGGGAGCGCTGCTGAAGGCAGTGATAGCGGCTGTAAAACTGGTGACAGCTGAAGAAATCATGCCAAGGTATCTCAGGGTGGCGCACCAGCACAAAAGTGATGGCAGCTTGTGTACCGAGGCGGATCTTGCCGCGCAAAGCATGCTGACCAAAAAACTTCAAGGTATCCTCAATGTGCCGGTGCTGGGTGAAGAGATGCCGTCGGAAATGCAGCGCGAACTCTGGATGGCAGGTCATGAAGGCCTATGGTGTATCGATCCGATTGACGGGACCTCCAATTTCGTGCGCGGCCTGCCGTATTTTGCCGTATCCGTCGCGTTGATACGTGCTGGCGAGAGCGTGATGGGGGTGGTGTATGACCCTGTTGCAAACGAAATGTTTGCAGCCGAGAGAGAGCGGGGCGCGTTCCTTAATGGCGAAAAACTAATTGGTCGCGAAGCGGTCGGAAATCTTGAGCAGTCGATGGCGTGCGTGGATATGAAGCGACTCAAGAGGAAACTAGCTTCACGGCTTTCGGCCGAGCCGCCGTACAGCTCTCAGCGCAACTTTGGTGCCAGCGCGCTCGACTGGTGCTACACCGCTGCTGGCCGTTTTGACATGTATCTGCATGGAGGACAGAAACTTTGGGATTATGCCGCAGGTTCGTTGATTTTCTCGGAATCGGGCGGTTACTCCTGCTGCATCGAGAATGATGATTTTACCCAATGCGACATCTGGCTGCGCTCGGTGATTGCGGCCCGTGACAAAAAGCTGTTCGATGCTTGGAAGAGCTGGATAAGGGCGCAACAGTAAATTGCCTGTAGCTTAACTATGGAGGCCGCGTGAAAATCTTGATTCTTGGAGCCGGACAGGTCGGTTCAACGGTGGCAGAAAGTCTGGTTAGCGAAGCCAATGACATCACCATAGTTGATACCGACGGTGAAAAGCTGCGCCAATTGCAGGACAGGCTGGATTTGCGCACCTTGACCGGGAATGCAGCACATCCTTCGACTCTAGAAAAAGCGGGTATCGAAGACACCGACATGTTGCTGGCGGTTACCCAAAGCGACGAGGTCAACATGGTGGCATGCAAACTTGCCGCTAGTCTTTACAATACCCCGACTCGCATAGCTAGGATACGAGCCACCGATTATTTGGTGCGACGGGAGGTGTTCAACGCGGATAATTTCTGTGTGGATTTTTCGATTTGTCCAGAACAAATACTCACCGATTATATCGTCAAACTGATCGAGTTTCCCGAGGCATTGCAGGTGCTGGAATTTTCTGCGAAAAAGGTATCACTGGTTGCGGTGCGCGCTGTTGAAGGCGGGCCTCTGGTAGGCCGGCCACTGCGCTTTCTGCGTTCCGATATGCCGAATATAGATACACGTGTGGCGGCTATATTTCGCCAGGACCGCTCCATCAACCTGGGTGGCGACACCGTGGTGGAAGCTGATGACGAAGTATTTTTCATTGCCGCTACCGAGCATATCCGCGACGTGATGAAAGAGTTGCGTCGCATGGACAAGCCGGCAAAACGGGTCATGATCGTCGGAGGCGGCAACATCGGGCGGCGGTTGGCCAAAACACTGGAGCGTGGCTATCAGGTCAAATTGATCGAACACAACAAAAAATCATGCGCGAACATTGCTGCTGATTTGACCAACACTTTGGTAATCAACGGTGACGGCACGGATGAGAAACTTCTGCATCAGGAGCATGTCGGCGAAGTGGACGTATTTTGCGCTCTTACCAACGATGATGAAAACAACATCATGTCCGCGTTGCTGGCCAAGCAGGGAGGTGCACGCAAGGTGATCGCTTTGATCAACCGCAGTGCTTATGTCAGCCTGCTTCAGGGCGGTAAGATCGATATTGCCCTTTCTCCGGCGCAAGTGACAATAGGTTCGTTATTGGCTTATGTGCGCCAGGGTGATGTGGCTGCGGTACATTCATTGCGGCGAGGTGCTGCTGAAGCTTTGGAACTGGTTGCACATGGAGATCGAGATTCCTCCAAAGTGGTCGGTCGCCGCATTGAAGAAATAGATTCGCCAAAAGGCGCGACTATAGGCGCTATTGTGCGTGACGGAAAAGCCATCATCGCTCACCATGATACAGTGATTGAGGCCGAGGACCACATCATCGTGTTCGTCAATGACAAGGGTATCGTGCGCCAGGTAGAAAAACTTTTTCAGGTTAACCTCGGCTTTTTCTGATGCAGCGCGCATTGACCGTCGTTCACGCTTTGGGGCTGATGCTTGCGGTGTTCAGCATTGCCTATCTGATGCCCATCATTGCTTCGCTCGTATACGATGACGGCACACTGATCGATTTCGTGCTTGCGATGGTTTGGACTGCAGGTATCGGTTTGCTGATGTGGTTGTTGACACGCCGTTATAAGGGCGAGGTATCCATCCGGCATGGCTATCTGATGGTGGTTGCGATGTGGACTGCAATGCCGGTATTTGCTGCGCTGCCGTTGCTGTTGCTGATTGATGGGTTGTCCTTCACTGACGCATATTTCGAGACCATGTCAGGCATTACCACCACTGGTGCGACCGTACTGATTGGACTTGATGACTTGCCGCCCGCAATCAACATATGGCGGCATGAATTACAGTGGCTGGGTGGATTGGGCATCATTGTGCTGGCGGTGGCTATACTGCCGTTGCTCGGTATTGGCGGCCGCCAGTTGTTCAAGGCGGAAATGCCGGGGCCTATGAAAAATGCAGGACTGACACCGCGCATTGCCGAAACGGCCCGTAACCTGTGGGTAGTGTATCTGGCTATTACAGCGATCTGTGCCGCAGCGCTGAAGTGGGCGGGACTGGGCTGGCTGGACACGATATGTCATGCGTTTTCATCTATGGGGTTGGGAGGGTTTTCCACGCATGATGCCAGCATCGCCTATTTC
>QJWF01000179.1 GCA_003235435.1 Nitrosomonadales bacterium | reverse complement strand
ATCATTTCCGACCCCGCCAAATTTGCATTGTCGCTGCCCGAAATCCAGAACAAGCCCTATTTTGCAGCAGTAGCCACTTCCAATCACATGGATGTGAAACTTGCTGCACAGCTCGCTGAAATCTCTGAAGAAGAATTCATTGCACTCAATCCGGCACACAACCGTCCGGTGATCCTGCAGGACAACACCGACCTGATTTTGTTGCCGATAGACAAGATGAATACATTCAGCGAAAACCTGGAAAATTACGACAAGCCCCTAGTCACCTGGCAATCATACCAACCCAAGAAGGGCGAGCGGCTCGACAAACTGGCACAGAGTTTCGGCATGTCGGTGGAAAACCTCAAGATGGTCAATGGCATTTCCCGACATGGGAATATCAGCAACGGACAAACCCTGCTGGTACCGGTCAATGACGAAGAAAGCGAAACCGAATTTGAAGCATTCAATATGCACCTGGCAGATGACCACGGGCGCGCGACCCGGCACAGGGTGCGCAGAGGCGAGACACTTTCACATATAGCACGCCGCTACCATGTCAGCGTTGCCAAACTGAGACAATGGAACGGGCCGAGCAGGGTGAGGATAATCAGGCCTGGCCAGATCATCGCCGTAGCTCAACCTGCCTCCTATAGGTCTTCGAACAGCAACAGATTGAATAACAAGACGAAAGTCTTCTAGTCGGTTCAATTCCTAATCATCTTTAGTCTGTTGCGATGAAATCAAACTCGAGTCAGCAGTTTTGCCGACAATGATGTGAAGTAGCGGTATCCCTTCCAGATACCCCATACTCCCCCAACCAAACCTGCAACGCCGCGCCGACGTATCACTAATAACGCCACCACTCCAACTACAAGCAAAGGATGACGTCGCAAGAATCGCACAGCATCCAGGCCCTCGTCAGCAAGAGCCAGCGGTCCCTGCAACTCTGATCCGATCTCTATCATCTGCTCGCGTTGCGATGCGATCCTTGCCAGCAATTCACCCCGGCTTTGCATCAACTCTGACATATTTTCATTTGTCGTCACGGTTATTCCCTTGACTCAAGTTGTTCGCTATCCTTGGCCAATTCTGCAATACTGACGGAAAATAATTTCGATTTGGCCTTCGCCATGTTGCGCACCAATAGCGCCATAAGCGCAGCAAGCATGAAGAACAGAAGGCTTAGTCCACCCAGCACAGCCAGGCGGTGATCATCCCAAAACAGCACAACGGTGAATACCGTCAACAGCAATATGCCAATACCAAAGCAAAACAGTGCGGACAATGAGAACAGGAGCATCCTCGAAAGGTGAAGGCGCTCCTCTTGCAACTCGTTTGCGATCAACTCCAGCCGTGTCGAAACGATGCAAATCAGGGTCGAAACCAGCCTTTTGGCCGACTCCATCAGGCCAGAATTTGCCTCCGGCATTGTTTAACGGCCGCGCGAAATCAGCATGCCCACGATTACGCCGACTGCCGCCCCGATTCCCACTGACGTCCATGGATTTTCATGAACATATTCATCGGTTGCCTTTGCCGCTTCCTTTGTCTTCGCGACTACAGCTTCCTCTGCAGAGTTTAGCCGGTCCTTGGCAATTTCAAGATTTTCCTGGATGCGGCCTCGCACTGCGGTTACCTTTTCGCCTGCAAGCCCTGCGGTCGCACGCAGCAATTCCTCAGTATCAGTCAAGACAACGCGAAAATCCTGAATGAGTTTTTCCTTGCTGACATCTCTCGGTGTTCCTACCAATCTGGTGCTCATGATTCACTCCTTGGAAATAGTTATTGTGATCAGCTACCACCCATATCTCCGTTAATTCAAAACCGGAGAAGCTGCTTCCTTTTTAAACCTAAATTACCATGTCGTCAACTTGGGCTATTGCCAAACAAAAAGCAATTGACTTTATGGGTGGCTGAAAGTGCTTTCGAGACTGGGTATGAAGCACGGCACCCTTCCATGACTTGTGAACAGCGTTGTGCAAAATGGCATCCTGGCGGCGGGTCAGCCGATGAAGGTAAGTCACCTTCCAGCCTGATTCGTTCCCGTCCCTTTCCGTCTATGCGTGGCACCGCAGACAACAGAGCCTGTGTGTAAGGATGCTTCGGTGTGCGCAATACTTCTTCTGACGTTCCGCGCTCGACGATGCGACCGAGATACATCACGCACACCTCATGCGCAAGATACTCCACCACCGCGAGGTTGTGGGTTATGAACAAATAGCTCAGGTTAAATTCCTGCTGCAAAGATCTAAGCAGATTCAAGATCTGTGCTTGCACCGACACGTCCAGCGCACTGGTAGGTTCATCGCATATCAATATTTGCGGCGACACCGCGAGTGCGCGAGCGATAGCAATGCGCTGCCGCTGCCCGCCAGAGAATTCATGTGGGTAGCGCCATTTGCTGTTTCTTGCCAGCCCAACCTGATCAAGCAAAGTGTCGATATGGGCCTGACGTACGCCACTCCCGCTTCCGATATCCAAAGCACTCATCCCTTCTTCGAGGATCTCGGCAACACGCATCTTTGGATTCAAAGACGCATAAGGATCCTGAAAAACCATCTGTATCCTAGCGCGCCGTGAACGCAATTCGTTCGAACCAAGTCCTACCAATTCATCTCCATCAAGCCGCACACTTCCCGATGAGGTCGGTACCAACTGCAGCAATGCCTTTCCCAGCGTGGTCTTGCCACAACCCGACTCCCCGACCAGCGCCAACGTTCGTCCCTGCGGGATTTCCAATGAAACTCCATCCACCGCCTTCACATATCCTGCCACACGTTGCAGGATGCCCTTGCGGATCGGGAAGTGAACGCGCAAATCGGAAACCTGAAGCAGCGTACCGCCTTTCCCCACCTCATCTGGCTCGCCTGATGAAGAGGGGCGCAATTCAGTCCGGGAGAAGTTCACTCCGGTTTTCACATCTCCCTTTCCGTGGTACAGATGACACATCACCCCTTGCCCATGCCCCATCTCAGTCCATGCAGGCATCTGCTCGCGACACAACGACCATGCATTCTCACAACGGGACGCAAATCGGCATCCCCGGCCAATGCTGCCGGGCGGTGGCACACTCCCAGGAATGGCAGCCAGCATCTGGCCCCGCCTTGTAACATCAGGCATCGCTGCAAAAAGCTTTTGCGTGTAAGGATGAAGCGGCTGCTTGAACAACTGGTCACGCGATGCTTGCTCGACGATCTGGCCTGCATACATCACGCCGACCTGATGTGCCATCTCAGCTACCACACCGAGGTCGTGGGTGATCAGCAGCAGCGACATGCCGCTTGCGGCCTGCGTATCGCGCAACAGCTGCAATACCTGCGCCTGTATCGTCACATCAAGTGCTGTGGTCGGCTCATCGGCGACAAGCAGCCGCGGCGTTCCGGCCAGCGCCATGGCGATCATTGCGCGCTGTTTCATGCCGCCGGAAAATTGGAACGGAAATTCTGTTATGCGGCGAGCAGCATCAGGTATACCGACAAGATCCAGCAACTCGACAGATCGCTTCTGCGCCACAGTTCCACTCACCCTTTGGTGAAGCTCCAAAACCTCGGAGATCTGCCCACCCACCGTCATCACAGGATTCAAGCTCAATCCCGGTTCCTGAAAGATCATCGCTATCTTGCCACCGCGTACATCGCGCATCTCGCTCTCGCGCAAGCTGAAAAGGTCGATGTCTTCGAGCAACGCATGGCCCTTCGTGTGCACGACACCATCCGGCAACAGGCGCAACAGGGATAACGCGGTCATGGATTTTCCACAGCCTGACTCCCCTAGCAGAACGAAAGTTTCCCCAAGAGCGATATCGAAGGAAATATCGTCAACAACGGGGACACCCGGATGCAATGATGCTGTCAACGACTTGACTGATAATATAGGCTTCACAATTTCACCCATCAGATGAACTCGCGACATCATTGTCGCCCTTGAACTTCATCACGGCGCGGCGGTTCAGGCGGTCGCTCAAGTGTTCCATCGCCACATAGAACGCCGGAGTGATGTAGAGGGTGAGCATCTGCGAGAACAACAGTCCACCCACCACGGCGATGCCCAGCGGCCTGCGCGCCTCGGAACCCATACCGGTGCCCAGCGCGATGGGAAGCGTACCGAAGATAGCGGCGAGTGTTGTCATCATGATGGGACGAAAACGCACCAGACATGCCTGGATGATGGCATTTCGCGGAGTGGCATCTTGCTCACGGCGGATCTGCACCGCAAAGTCCACCATGATGATGCCGTTCTTCTTCACCAGACCCACCAGCAGGATCAAGCCGACAAAACTGAAGATGTTGAGTTCCTGTCCGAACACGATCAGCGTCAACAGCGCACCGAACATCGCCAGCGGCAGGGCGGTAAGAATGGTGATGGGATGTATGAAATGCTCATAGAGAATCGCAAGCACCATGTAGATCACCAGCACGGTGATGATCATCAGTATCGGCATGCCAATCAGCGAATCGCGGAATGTCTGGGCGTTGCCGGTGAAGCTGGCGGTGATTTCCGCCGGCAAGGTATTGCGCGCCAGTTCGTCGACGCGGCTGGTGACATCGCCCAATGAGATGCCGGGAGCCAGATTGAAAGACAAGGTCACAGCCGGCAACTGGCCGTAATGGCTCACCGACAGCGGCCCCACGCCCGGCGTTATGTCCGCTACGGCGCGCAAGGGCACCAGCTTGCCGTTGTTGGCCGGAACGTACAACGCATCGAGCGCATCCATGTTCACCTGATAGCGCGGCGCCAGTTCCATGATAACCTGATATTCGTCGGTGGCACCGTAAATGGTGCTGACCTGGCCACCGCCATAGGCGCCATACAAGGTAGCCTGTATCTGCTCGGCGCTCACGCCCAGTGCTGCTGCGGTATCGCGCCTGATGTTGATATTGACCTGGGGATTGCTCAGCTCCAGGCTGCTGCTCACGTCCTGCACCCCCTTCACATCACCCAGCCTGGGCTCGAACGCCGCAGCCGCCCGATCCAGTTCCTCCACGTCGGGTCCCTGCAACACGTATTGATATTGCCCGCTGCCGCCCAGACTACCGATGCGTATCGCCGGGGGATTCTGGAAATACACCTGCATCTCGCGTACTTCGGCCACCGCATGGCGCAATTGCTGCAACACCGCCTCGGCGTTGTCGCTGCGTTCATCCTGCGGCTTAAGTCGAATGAACATGCGCCCGATATTGCCGCCGCTGACACCGCCGCGGCCCTGACCCGCGCTGGACATCGCGGCGGCGATGTTGGGATTCTGCATCACGATGTGCGCAACACGGGCCTGCAGTGACTGCAACTGGTCAAATGTGATTCCCTCCGGTGCCTTGGTGTCGGCGATGATCTGCCCGGTATCCTCGCTGGGGATGAATCCCTTGGGAACCGCGCCGAATAGATAGAAACTCAATGCAAGGATCATTGCCGCCGCCGCCAGCATGGTGCGCCAATGATCCACCGACCAGGTCAGCGAGACGCCGTACGCATCGCGTATAAGGTCGAAAGCGCGTTCCAGCATATTGTAGAGACGGCCATGGCGTTCGCTGTCCCTGAGAAAACGGCTGCTCAACATCGGCGTGAGCGTAAGGGACACCACGCCGGAAATGAGGATTGCGATGGTAACGGTGAGCGCGAACTCACGGAACAAACGACCCACCAGACCGCTCATGAAGATGATCGGTATGAACACCGCCACCAGCGACAAGGTCATCGACACCACGGTAAACCCGATCTCGCGGGTGCCGATCAGCGCAGCCTGCATAGCCTTCTCGCCCTTCTCCCGGTAGCGCACGATATTTTCCAGCACCACGATGGCGTCGTCCACGACGAAACCCACCGCGAGCGTGATTGCCATCAGCGACAAGTTGTCGAGACTGAACCCGGAAACTTTCATCAGCGCAAAGGTGCCGATCAGCGAAGTGGGCAAAGCCAGCGCACTGATAAGCGTGGCTCGAGGGTTGCGCAGGAACAAAAAGATCACGCCCACCACCAGGATGATCGCCAATCCCAGCGTGAACTTCACTTCGTGGATGGAACCGTTGATGAAATCGGCGCGGTCGTAGAGCATGCGCAGCGTGGCATCTCCCGGAGCCTGACGGGTGAGTTCCACCAGGCGTTCGCGTACCGCTCCTGAAACTTCCACTGTGTTGGCACCGGGCTGGCGCTTCACCGCCAGCACGATCGCCGGGCGCAGGCCCTTTTCCTCGGCAGTGTTGTCGAAAAAGGTGGTGATCTGTTTATCCTGCTCGGTGCTGTCCTTCGCTTCACCGACGTCAGAGAGATGTACCGGCGCACCGTTGCGATATGCGATCACCAGCCGGTTGTAGGCAGCGGCATCTTGCAACTGGCCCTCGGCCTGGACGGTGTAAGTGCGCACGCTGCCGCTAAGGGTACCGGTGGGAAGGTTGGTGTTGCCGCCCCTGATCGCCTGCTGCACCTGTGCAAGGGACAGATTGCGAGCGGCCAGCGCATACGGATTCATGTGCAGGCGTACCGCATATTTCTGAGAACCGAACACCAGCACCTGCGCAACGCCTGGGATGGTGGATATCTGCTGTGCGACGCGCGTCTCGGCGTATTCGTCGAGCTGGGTAAGCGGCAGTTGCTCGGCTGACAGGGCAAGATAGATGATGGAAAAATCGGCGGGATTGACCTTGCGCAGATTGGGCGGCGACGGCATGTTATCCGGCAGGCGGCGGACACTTTGCGAGATCGCGGTTTGAACGTCCTGTGCGGCCGCGTCGATGTCACGGTCGAGATCGAATTGCAATGTGATACGGGTATTGCCTGTAGTGCTCGTCGAATCCAGCGATGCGACACCGGGGATGGCGCTGAACTGACGCTCCAAAGGCGTGGCCACAGCCGCTGCCATGGTCTGT
>QJWF01000048.1 GCA_003235435.1 Nitrosomonadales bacterium | reverse complement strand
GAGGAGGACCGTTATCGTTTCATGGTGCGCGATGATCACACATTGCAAGCTCTCGATCGGGATGAACTGCGTCACGAAAGAAAATTCAAGCTCTCACCAGTCACGTTCACACTTTCACCGCTGAAGGAATTGCCGGATTCAACATTGCGTATCATTTTCGGCCGCGAGCCGGTAAGCAAACCGTTTGTCTTGACACTGGCGGCTGGCAACGCACTGGCAGCCATCCGCGCGGATGGAATCGGCCATTTTTCGGTGGAATGACATGCCGGCTCCGATGCGCCTGTTCAGACAACGCTGCGCCGGTTTCACCTTGCTGGAAGTGATGGTCGCATTGGTGATAGTAGGAACTGCCTTGGGTGCCAGTTTGCGTGCCATCGGCAGTTTGACGCAAAACAGCAGCGACCTGCGCGCTTCTATGATGGCAACATGGTCTGCCGAAAACCGTCTGGCGCAAATACGTCTGGCAAGTGAATGGCCAGCGTTCGGTCAGCGCAGGTTCGATTGCCCACAGGATGAATTGCGTCTGATATGTGAGGAAACCGTCTACGCCACGCCTAATCCTTATTTCCGCCGCGTGGAAGTCAGTGTCTTCGATATGAGGGAAACCCAGAGACGAATTCTGAAACTGGCACAGGTGGTACCGAATGTGCAATAAACTGCTCGCAAGAAGAAATTTGCGGCAATCAGGTTTGACTCTGATTGAGCTGCTGGTGGCGATCACGGTACTCGCTTTCGTTGCGGTAATCGGTTGGCGAGGCCTCGACAGTATCGTGCGGGCGCGTATCGCCCTAACTGGAGATCTGGAAAAAACCCGTGGTATGCAGCTGGCTTTTGCCCAGTTGCAAAGCGATTGCGCTCATCTGGCAAATCCCACCATCCTGCCGGACCGGGTACCGTTAGCAGTCGACGGAGGACGGTTGATACTGGTGCGCACGGTATTTGCGGACAACTATCCGACGCGGCTGCAGGTCGTATCCTACGCTGTCAGTGAAGGTGTGCTGGCGCGACGTGAATCGGCAATGACGCGCGACTTGAGTGCGCTTGATATGATGTGGCAAATTGCTACCAAGGATGCAGATACAACTCCTGAAGTGCCTTTACTAACCGATGTCGCGGCACTGACAATGCGATTATGGGTCGCTAACGGCTGGCGCACCGATTTCAAAGCGCAGACATCATCCGCAAATGCCGGCCCGGCCGCAATTTCCGGGCTGCCGACCGGTCTGGAAGTGAAACTGCAACTTCGCGACGAAAACAATAGCCTCCTCAAAATATTTCTGCTGGGTGCGGTGTGAACGGCTATTTTGGTGTGTACGGCAATCAACGCGGAGTCGCTGTGATTACCGCGTTATTGTTGACCACTCTCGCGATCACGATTGTCGCCAGCCTGTTCTGGCAGCAACAGGTACAAGTGCGCTCGATCGAAAACCAGCGGATGCAATTGCAACAGCAGTGGATCCTGCGCGGAGCACTCGACTGGGCCAGTCTGATCCTTCGCGAGGATGCAAAGTATTCGAGCACCGACAATCTGGAAGAACCTTGGGCGGTGCCACTAGCCGATACGCGCCTCGATCAATATATCGAAAGTGGTCATGCAGATGGCGATATCGCCGATGCAACTTTGGCCGGCGGAATCAGCGACGCACAGGCACGTTTCAACCTGACCAATCTGTGCCCCAATGGAATCATCAATCCTGTCGAAGTCGCTGTTTTTTCGAGGTTGCTGGATCGGGAAAACTTGGATCCGGGACTTGCTCAAGCTACCGCCGATGCTATGGAAAAAGCGCTGAGCAGGTCAGGATCCAATGTTGCCGCAAGCGGGCGTCAGTCCGGGCCTCAGCCCGTGAAATTGACTCAAACTGAGGATTTGCTCTCGGTGCCGGGCTTTTCCCCTGAGGTGGTTGAAAGAATCAAAGACTTTGTGATCGTGTTGCCGCGCGCCACGCCGGTGAATGTCAATACCGCACCAGCCGAAGTACTGGCCGCACGGATAGGTACGCTCTCGCCAGCCGATGCTGAAGCACTTGTGGTGAGCCGCAACACTGCAAGTTTTCGCGACCTTGCCGATTTCAGCAATCGCTTGCCGGGTAGGGCCCTGAACGGGACAGCCGGCAATATCTCGGTCACGACCAATTATTTTCTGGTGAGAGGCAAGGTTCGTATGACCCGTGCTGAGCTGGATATGCATGCGCTGATCGAGCGCAATGGTTCTGCCACTAAACTGATCTGGATAAGGGAAGACTGATCACTTGTCAGTTGTATTTCGACAACGGATTTCAAAAAACAAAGCTCGTTGCAAGCATCTAGAATTCGCGCACGACCCCGAATCGGCAAGAAGTTGAATCCCATTTCACTGCGTTCAAGCGCATGAATCCTGCCGTGCCGTTAGCCAAGAATACCTGATCAGTACCAGCGTGCGTATTCCAATTAAAGTTTTCCAGAATGAAATCCAATTTCCAGTTCTTTCCAAACGGATACGTTGCTCCCAGAGACATCACGATACCCTCACCAGCGGCGATGTGCCTGAAACTTAGCGGATGTGCCAAGTCTGTTCTCAGATTCCAGTTCGCGCTGGCTGAATAATCTATCGAATGGTATTCCACGCCCGCCTTCGCTATCCAACCCCGCTCAGCTTCGATCATGGCCTCAGCGCCAAACCAAGGACCCACCCAATTTGCGTCATAGCTGCTGTCCAAACCGGGAAAAGGGCCCAATGGAATTGCAGGAAACCCTACAGATAAGGTTTGGACGCCTTCAACCATCTTCAGGTTTTGACGATGTACCGATATCCCGAAAAATGGCGTCACATAAAAACCATTCGTCCCGCCCGGCTGAGACAAACGAAATCTTTTCCCCAAACTTATGCTTCCATCGAACACATCTCCGCCTGCCTTGCTGATCGAACGAGAAAACTCCTGGGTACGGTTGTTGCCGTTATAGTCCGAATCCTGGTTCGAGCCGGAGCTTATCACCCCATATCCCAGTTTGGCCCGCAACAGCCGGTCATTGCTGAGTTGAAGCTCTCCGAAAGTCTGAAGCTGGGTTATCGACATGCTTTCCCATTTCAACTCGGACAAAACGTTCACTGTGCCGCCCGCGATGCTCCAGTTAAGATTATCATGCCTCTGGCTCACGCCGACCGCCAGTTCCCCGGAAAGATCGGCGGCTGCGCACGTTGACTGTACAACAGCCAGCTGCGATAGCAGCACAAGGCAACATGGCAAACAGAAGCCGATGCTGCGTCGATTCTTCATTTTCATTCAGTGCTGCCTTTATTGTAATGTTGTAGCAAGCATATCGTATTATCTTCGATGTAAAAAGCGTTTGGCTCATCACATTGAACCGGGTAATGTTAAGATTATGTACACTGACGAACACTATTGGCTTCCCGGATTTTCCGGCGAGTAAAACTGACAGGCAGCCTTGAGCACACTTTACATCCGCCTCCCCTCCAGAGCTGTTGCTGACAACGCGCAGCAATTAGCCACCCAGGCTTGCCCGTTCGCACTGGTATCCAATGCCGGCACAATCGAACGCGAAGGGGCAGCACAATTGTCGAGCCTTACCGAAACGATAGCCAAGGCGCAACGCGTAGTGTTGCTGCTGGCAGGAAGCGATGCAACCTTGTTGCGTGTGCAAATACCCCCATTATCGGCTGCCACGCTGAAGGCGGCTTTGCCCAATCTGGTCGAAGAACATTTGCTTTGCAACCCTGCCGAATGCGTGATCGTCTCGGCAGGTTTTTCCGACGGTTTCCGCACGATCGCGATAGCATATCGCGACTGGATCGACATACTGACAAAGACATTCATTGCGTTTGGCGCTCGCCATATCACAGCCCTGCCATCTCAGATGTGCCTGCCCGGCCAGGCCGGTACCGCTACAGTTGCGCTTTCCGAACAAGACTCATGCATCGACATTTCGTTGCGCCTGTCTGAACCTAATGGCGTTGGTTTGGCAATCAATGCCGAATCGAAACAAACTGCAGCGCACGAAGTCATCCAGATTTTGTCCGCCTTGGTTCCAGCGGGAACGATCACGCTATACGTGCCGCAAGGTTCCTTGCAAAACTACCAGGAATCGCTGGCTGCCAATCATGAACTGAAGCAGCGTTTCAACATCTCTGCCGACAACTGGACACGCTGGATTGAAGGTGCCAGGGAAGCCAGGCTCGATCTGGCAGCTGGAATCGGCAAAAAAACCGGCTCGGCTTTCAACTGGCATCACTGGCGCTGGCCGCTGGTTCTGGGCGGAGCGGTGCTGATGATCAATGTCGTCGCGCTCAATATCGAATGGTGGCACATGAAGAGCGAGGGTGATTCGTTGCGCTCGGCGATGGTACAGATATACAGATCGGCTTACCCGAGCGAATCAGTGATTATCGATCCGCTCGCACAAATGCAGCAAAAACTCGCCATGGCCAAACGAGATTCTGGCTTGGCAGCAGCCGATGACTTTACCGCGATCACGGCGGTATTCGGCGAGGCTTGGTCCGGTGTATTGGCAACGCTTGCTTCCCCACCTTCCATATCCGGACTTGAATACCGCGATCGCAGCCTGATGGTGCGCTTCAAACCGGGTATTGACGCGCCGACCCGGCAAATGAAAACCGCGCTTGCCGAACGCGGTCTGCTGTTGGATCTCACCCCGGGGCAATCGGATGTCATATGGCAAATCAGGAGCGCAAAATGAATCCTGCCGGTACGCTGAAGTTGTCCTATCAAATGTTCTCCGAATTCTGGGCACGGCGTAACGTCCGCGAGCGCGCGATCCTCACCGTTGCGGCTGTCGTGATGGTACTCGCCCTGATTTACGCTTTATTGATCGCCCCGGCCCTGACCGGGCGCAAGCAACTGAGCAGTGACCTTCCGCTATTGCGCCAGCAAGTCGCGCAAATGCAGGCATTGTCGAAACAAGCGGAAGCGCTTTCCGGAATGCCCGTGACAGCAGTGACTGCAATGACCAGGGAGTATATCGAAGCCTCGCTTGTACACCATGGCTTGAAGCCGCAGAGCCTGCTTGTAACCGGCGACCACGCCAAGGTGCAACTCCGCTCGGTGTCTTTTTCCGGAACGCTGTACTGGCTGGGTGAAATGCAAAAATCCGCCCGGATTTCAGTGGCCGATGCCAGTATCGTTGCTCTGGACCAACCGGATAGGATCGATGCTACATTAACGTTGCGCCAGGCAAGGAATGAATGATGCGCCGCCTCCTGATATGGACTCTGGCTGGGCTAACCAGCGCCACGCTCTCGGCCCTGGCATTTTTCCCAGCGGCATGGCTGGCATCCATCGTCGAGACCCAGTCTGCCGGGCGCTTGACACTGGGTGATGCACAGGGCACATTGTGGCGTGGCTCGGCCTATATCGGCGCTGCGCCCGGCAGCAATGATCCGGTTACACCATTGTTGCCGGGACGATTTGCCTGGCGTGTGTCGCCGGCAGTCTTGCTGGGCCGTATCAATGCCGAACTGGAAAACTCGGAGGCGCTGTCACAGCCTGTCAGTGTGACGGGCAATTGGCGACAATTGCAAGTGAGCCCTGCCGCTTTGACGTTGCCCGCAGAAAGACTGGCCGCGCTGGGTGCCCCGCTGAACACTATACAACCGTCAGGGCAGATGCGCCTGTCATGGCAATTGCTGCAATTGTCAAGGTTGAAAGGGAATATCGAAATATCCGGACTTATGAACCTGGAAATGAATGACATCGCATCGCGGCTGTCCCCGGTCAAACCGTTGGGCAGCTATATCCTTGCCTTCGATTGGCGCAAACTAAAGGCATCCATCAATTTGAAAACAGTAAACGGGCCGTTGTTATTGAACGGTTCGGGTAATATCAGCAACGGACGTTTCCAGTTCACCGGCAAGGCTGAAGCGGAAAAGGGCCGGGAGGAGCAACTGGCGAATCTATTGAATTTGCTGGGGCAGCGCCGGATGCAGGACGGCAGGGAAATCATCGCGCTGGAAGTCAAATGATAAACTATCGTATCCCAATGAAAATTATTTCCACCCTTTCGAAGCCAAACGGAAGACGCGAAGGTTTGTGCGCAACGTTTATATTGCTGTGCGCGATGATATTCCTGCTACCTGCCCATGCACAGGAGCCTGTAACAAACGGCGCCACGGACACTGCTGCATCACCGGGAACTGACAGGGGTACGCTCAATTTCGTCGGTGCCGATATCGAGTCAGTTATCGCCGCGATCGGCGACTATACAAATATCACGTTCATCATAGATCCGCGAGTAAAGGGCACGATCAACCTGGTATCCGAAAAACCGGTCAGCAAAGCACAGGCTTTCCAGATGCTGACTTCGGTATTGCGTCTTCATGGGTATACGGTAGTGACCAGCAACGGCTATACCAAAGTGGTTCCAGAAGCGGATGCCAAATTGCAGGCTGGACCGATCCAGTCCGGCGCTACACGCGGAGACCAGATCGCAACACAGATATTCAGGTTGAACTACGAGTCGGCGGCAAACATGGTGGCTGTCTTGCGGCCGCTGATCTCGCCCAATAACACCATCAATGCCAATCCTGGCAACAACTCACTGATCATCACCGATTACGCGGACAATCTGCTGCGACTGGGAAGAATCATCTCGGCTCTGGATAGCCCGGCAAGAGGCGACCTGGAAGTTGTGCCGATCCGTTATGCAATCGCCAGCGATATCGCAGTGATGGTCAATCGCCTGCTTGAGTCGAGTGGACCGGGACCCGGTGGTGATGCTGGTCGAATAAGCCTGCTGGCTGATTCGCGAAACAATACCATAATTGTTCGCGCGTCGTCCGAAGGGCGTGCCGAGCTGGCAAAATCACTGATCGCGAAACTCGACCAGCCGACCTCGATCCCGGGCAAT
>QJWF01000231.1 GCA_003235435.1 Nitrosomonadales bacterium | reverse complement strand
GAAACATGCCACTTTGATTGAGTATTTATATCTGCTGTTTCGTGGCGAAGGACCGACGGGACAGCAAGCAAAACTGTTGGAGGGATTGGCAATTGCGTTGGCAAATCCCGGGCCGCGCGATGCCGCGGTGCATGCCGCGATGTGCGGTGGCGTTGGCGGTTCCACTTCTGCATCCTGTCTGATGGCTGCGCTGGCGGTGAGTGCAGGCGCGTCCGGGGGTGCGCGCGAAGTGTTCAATGCAATGAATGACTGGCAAACACGCGGAACGGATCTGGCTTTGTGGCAGAAAGGGCTGAGTGTGAGACCGGTGAAAGATACGGCAGATGTCTGGCCGGCACCTGGGCATCCTGCCGGCTTCGATCCATACGGTGTTCGTTGTGCCACCCCGGTACAGCTAACTCTTGCATATCTAGCCAGCCAGGGATGCGGAGAGTCGCTGGGTTGGCTTCAAGCTAATAGGCCGGCACTAGAATCTTCCGCAGGATTGCCACTTGCGATGACAGGTGTAGCTGCTGCCGCATTGCGCGATCTCGGCTGCACGCCGGTCCAGGGAGAGATGCTGCATCTGCTTTTGCGATTGCCTGGATCGGCAGTACATGCACTGGAACAGAGGGAATACGGCCACAAGAATTTTCCGTTCTTCCGTATCGAACTGGAAAACGACCCTAGACCCATATTAAGGTAAATCAAATCAACTAAAGGTTGGTAAGTGAAAAGATCGAACCTTTTGGAAGAACACGTTGGCAAACTAGTCACCGGCGCTGGTGCATTTTTTCCCGGAGTGCGTGTTGTTTTCCGCGGTCATGACCTCCACGAATTACTCAAGGACCTGGAATGGCTCGATCTGTACCTGTTTGGCATAACAGGACGTCGATTTACGTCGCAACAAGTGAAAGTAATACAAGCTCTTTGGAGTTATACCAGCTATCCAGATGCACGAATATGGAATAATCGCGTGGCATCGTTGTCTGGAACTGCGCGCAGCACAGGCACACTCGGTATCGCTGCTGCTTTAGCCGTGTCCGAAGCGCAGATATATGGTCGCGGCGTGGATTTGCGTGCCATCGAGTTCCTGACTCGCGCTAAAACTCAGGTGGATGACGGCGCAGATCTGAAAGAATTGGTTCTTGCTGAACTAAAACAAAAACGTGGCATCGCAGGTTACGGGCGGCCCCTTGTGTCAGCGGATGAGCGCATTGCGCCTGTAATGGAGCTTATACGAGAGCAAGGGCTGGATAAAGGGGATCACTTAAGACTTTCATTCGAAGTAGAAAAATTTCTACTGGCTGGGCGCTGGCGTCTACATATGAATTATGCAGCTCTTGCTGCAGCTTTATGTGCCGACATGGGCATGTCTCCGAATGAGTATTACTTTGCAAGTATTATGGCTTTTTTCGCCGGTATGCCGCCGTGCTATCTGGATGCAGTGGAGAAGCCGGAAGGTGTAATATTTCCACTTCCTTGCAACATGATGTTGTACGAAGGTGTTGCACGCCGCCACTGGCAAGAAGTTAATTCAATCTAGCAACCCATGAAAAGTGAATTTAATAAATGAAAATGGTATATGCAGATACGTTGGGGTTGAGCATGAAAAAATTCATTGAACTGTTGTCTGTATTGTTGCTAACCTCGACGTGGAGCGCTTGTGTTGTTGCTGCACTGCAATCCGAGGAAGAAGAATTGGCGCTGGTCTATGGCGACAAGTCTTTCGTCACTATTGCGTCCGGCTCTCGTCAACCGATCGCGCGGGCTCCATCGGTTGCCAGCGTTATTACCTCAGAAGACATCGCAGCAATCGGTGCGGCGGAACTCGATGAAGTGCTGGAAATCGTTCCCGGACTTCATGTGTCACATTCCCCGATCGGTTACAACCCGATTTATACGATACGCGGCATCCACACCCAGTACAATCCGCAGGTATTGATGCTTGTGAACGGCATCCCGATCACTGGTGTGTTCGTCGGAGACCGTTCCCAAATTTGGGCTGGCTTTCCAGTGGCAAACATTGCCCGAATCGAGGTGATACGCGGCCCGGGTTCCGCGCTTTACGGCGCGGATGCTTTTTCCGGAGTGATCAATATCATCACCAAAACCTCCACAGATATCGATGGCACCCAGTTCGGTTTGCGTGCGGGCTCTTTCAACAGGCGCGACGGTTGGGTTCAATATGGCGGCGGATTTGGCGGGTTTAATGCAGCAGCTTATCTGCAAGCGGGGCACACCGACGGACAGAGGGAGATCATTTCTGCAGATGCACAATCCACGCTTGATTTTATTGCCGGCACTTCCGCAAGCCTCGCACCCGGGCCTGTCAATCTCGGTTATGATGCCATCGACGGTCGAATAGACCTGTCGCGCGACAAATGGCGGTTGCGCGCTGGTTACCAGCGGCGTTCAAATGCGAAAACAGGCGCCGGGGTGGCATCGGCGCTCGACCCTGTCGGAAAAAATTTTGGCGAGCGCATCAATACCGATCTGACTTATCAGGACGCGAACTTTGCGCCTGATCTGGATTTTACTGCACAGGCAAGCTATTTCTATATCACGGAGCAATCGGATCTGGTTCTTTTTCCACCGGGCTCGTTAGGCCCTTTTCCCTTGAATACAATTCCATTCCCCGAAGGCGTTATAGGTAATCCATACAAGTGGGAACGCCATTTGCGCTTCAACCTGTCGGCGATTTATACACACTGGCAGAATCACAAATTGCGCTTCGGAACCGGAACGCAGGACGATGACCTGTACCGCGCAAAGGAAACCAATAATTACTCCACTGGTTCACCGGGTCCGTTGATCGACGTCACACCTTTCCTGCTTCCGCATAACCGCCGCGTGAACTATATTTATGCGCAGGATGAATGGGCTTTTACCAAGGACTGGTACCTGACCGCCGGAGTGCGCCATGACCATTATTCCGATTTTGGAGATACCACCAATCCGCGCTTGGCACTGGTATGGGAAACGGCTTACAACCTGACCAGCAAGGTTCTCTATGGCCGCGCTTTCCGTCCCCCTTCATTCTCTGAACTTTACAATGCGCCTAACCCAGTTTTGACAGGCAACGTCAACTTGAAACCGGAAACAAACGAATCCGTGGAGTTGGCTTTTGCCTGGCAGGCAACCAGTACCTTGCAGGCTAACTTGAATCTGTTCCGCTATCAGATGAGGGATATATTGCGTCCAGATTCAGGTGCTGTCGTGCAAAATGCCGGGCGGCAGCACGGCGAGGGCTTTGAAACGGAACTGGTATGGGATGCAAGAAACGACCTGCGTCTTTCAGGCAATTACGCTTACCAACAATCTACAGATGAGGCAACCAACCAGGATCCCGGAAACGCACCCCGGCATCACGTTTACGCAAGGGCAGACTGGCGTTTGATGCCTCGCTGGACACTGGACACGCAACTCAATTATGTTGCCGGTCGCAAGCGTGCGCAGGGAGATACCCGCCCCGATATTTCCGATTACCACACCATAGACCTGACGCTACGTAACCAGGAGCGCAGTGGAGAATGGGGTTTTTCGTTCAAGGTGCTCAACCTGTTCAATGCTGATGCGCGCGAGCCCAGCCCTTACGGAACACCATTCGTACCGATTCCCAACGACCTTCCTTTGGCTCCGCGCGAGTGGCGCGCTGAACTGCGCTACTTGCTCTGATGGCTAAAATTCCGACAGCAGTGCCGCTCAGGCATGTTTCCGCTTGTCATGGCAATGGCCGGACGGCCACGCAGTTGCTGCGCTTCTTTCTGTCATTATGCATGGCGCTGGCCGTGTCATCGGCGGCATGGGCGACGGGTGAAGGCGGAATCGCCGTGCTTTATCCAGATATAGGCGAGCCCTATCGCGGGATATTCGATGAAATAATCGAAGGCATAGAAGAAACAGCCGGCGACAGGATAGACAAACATCCGCTGGTTCCCGGTTCGGATGTCGGTGCGCTTAATGAAAGCTTGCTCCGTGAGAAAACCAAAGTGGTGATCGCGCTTGGCAGGCTGGGCATGAAGACTGCATTGTCCCTTAAAAGCGAGATGGGTGTGGTGGTTGGCGGGGTGTTGACGGTGCCGGAAAACGAAGCAAGAGGACAGCCGGTGATCAGCCTGTCGCCGGATCCCGCATTGCTGTTCTCCCGCATGAAAGTGCTCAAGCCCGCAACCAAGCGCGTGTTTGTCGTCTATGATCCTGCATATAGTGACTGGATAATCAAATTTGCAAAAGAAGCTGCCAGCGCACAGGGACTGGAACTGGTCGAATACGAAGCAAAGGACCTGCGCAACGCGGTAAGGCATTATCAGGAAATATTTTCTGCAACCGACAGCAGCAAAGATGTGCTGTGGCTGCCGCAGGACTACTCCACGGTGGAGGAAAGCACGGTGCTGCCACTGGTACTTCAGGAGTCATGGAATCGGGACATCGCGGTTTTCTCGAGCAATTCGGCACATGTACGCCGCGGTGTGCTGTTTTCGCTTTATCCCGACAACACGGGTCTGGGCAAGAGCCTTGCCAAATTGGCCATGGGATATTTGCGCTCGGGATATTATGAAACCAGAGGCATGTTGCCGTTACACGATGTGCATAGCGCCGTCAACCTTCGCACTGCCAAGCACCTCAGGTTGAAACCTTCACGCCTGCAGGATTTCGACACTACATTTTCGGGGCAGTAATTAATTTCGCTCATGAAAAAGTTGATCAACCAATTTATCCAGAAATTCACATTCGAGGGCCAGCTTGGCGTAACGGTTACGCTCGGAATCGTGTTATTGGCTTTGTCTTCCGCGCTGGTGGGGTCATGGCAAACGAACGAGCGAGTGCGTACGAACCTGCTAGAGCAGGGCCAGCGTATCACCGAGAATCTTGCTCGCCAAAGCACACTGGCGCTGATTTACGCCTCCGCTGACAATGCTGCCGAGGTAGTGAAGGCTACCATGGCATTTCCGGGCGTGGTCGGTTTGGAAATACGGGATGCAAGCCAGCGCACCCTTTTGAAGCGCGGAAGTGACAATTACGGTGAATTCGCCACCGCAATAAATCGGAAGGGCGATGCATCGGGCACGGCAGTTCTCGATTCGGAAAACCGGCATGCATGGCGTTTTGCGGCCACAGTATATTCCCAGCCTGCTGCTGAATCGCCATTCAGTATGCAGACAGCCACACCGGAACTGCTTGGCGATGTTTCTGTGGTGATAAGCAAAGCGGCATTATCCCAGACGACAACCGATATTTTCATCGCCAACCTGGTCACGTCATTTTCATTTGCGATGCTGTTTCTTATCCTGATCCGGTTTTTGACTAACCGCATGACGCGGCCACTCAAGCAGTTATCCGCCAGCATGGAACTTGCCAAGGCGGGTGAAACAGAGGTGAGGGCTGAACTTGCAGGGCCAAAGGATATCGCGGACATGTCACATGCCTTTAACAGCATGATGAAGGTGCTGGAAGAGCGCGAGGCGGCATTGAGGATTGCCGCCATAGCCTTCGAAATCGAGGAAGGCATGATAGTCACCGATCAGCAGGAGGTGATCATCCGGGTCAACAGTGTATTCACAAATCTGACCGGCTACAGTGCCGAAGAAGTGATCGGCAAGAACCTTAACATGATCAAGTCGGATACTGAAGATGAGGGTTTTTACCACCGCATGCGTGAAATCCTGCATCGCGACAATTACTGGCAGGGAGAGATATGGAATCGCCGGAAGAACGGTGAGATCTACCCGGAATGGCTCACCATAACCGCCGTCGTAGGAAAGGATGGCGACATCACGAATTACATAATTGCGTTCTTTGACATAACCGAACGAAAGCAGGCTGAAGAAAAGATCCACACCCTGGCATTTTATGATCCGCTCTGCCTGTTGCCCAACCGGCGTTTGCTGTTTGACCGTCTCCATCAGGCAGTCACGGTGAGCGCGCGCAACAAGACCTGCGCCGGCCTGCTGTTCATAGATCTGGATAACTTCAAGATCTTGAACGACACCAGGGGCCACGACATCGGTGATCTGTTGCTGATCGAAGTGGGCCAGCGGTTGAGAACCTGTATTCGCGAGAGCGACACATTGGCGCGTCTTGGCGGAGACGAGTTCGTTGTGTTGCTGGAAGACTTGAGCAGGGAGAGGAAACAGGCCGCCATACAGGCACGGGAAGTAGGGGAAAAAATGCTTAAGGTCGTCAGCCAGCCCTATTTTCTCAAGGATATCGAAAGTTACAGTTCCGCAAGTATCGGTGTTTCGCTGTTTGCCGATTCCAGGCAGAATCTTGATGATTTGCTCAAACAGGCTGATACAGCCATGTATGCTGCGAAGAAAGCCGGACGCAATACCCTGCGTTTCTTTGACCCGGCGATGCAGGAAGCCCTGGAAGTTCGCAGCAGGATCGAGGCGGGCATGAGGAATGCCTTGCCAAGAAATGAATTCAAGTTGTATTACCAGGTGCAAGTCGACAGCAATCAGCGACACATTGGAGCAGAGGCGTTGATCCGCTGGATACATCCGGGACAAGGCATGATCAGCCCCGCCGAATTCATACCGGTTGCGGAGGATACGGGAATGATCCTGTCAATCGGTCACTGGGTATTGCAGGCTGCTTGCGCACAGCTTAAAGAATGGGAAAGCAATCCGCTTGCTTGCGAATTGTCGCTGGCAATTAATGTGAGCGCGAGACAGTTCCGCCAGCCACAATTCGTCAAGCAGGTACGCGAAGTGATTGAACATTACGCCATCAAACCTGAGCTCCTAAAACTTGAGCTGACCGAAAGCACGGTGCTCGAAAACGTCGTTGATACCATAGAAAAGATGCATGCCTTGAAAGCTGTCGGGGTGCGTTTTTCCATGGATGATTTCGGAACGGGGTATTCCTCTCTGGCCTATCTGACGCAGTTGCCCCTCGATCAGGGCAGCTACGACATCCGCGTCGTCGCGACCAACCCCTGCGGCGCCGGCCCGCCCACCGCCGCGCAAACGGTGGTCGTCCCGTGACGACGGCGACCGG
>QJWF01000015.1 GCA_003235435.1 Nitrosomonadales bacterium | reverse complement strand
CGATCCTAAAGTGCCCAACGTGCCGTAAACGCTTTGCTGATTTGACAAATTTGGCGTTGCAGGGCCGTTCCTCCATGTCCAGTAGGTGCCATCAAACTCCCACATGTCACTGAAATCGGTAGGGCCCGTCCCTCCACCACCAGCGAACAGCCAAAGTTTACCGCTGTTATCGGTCCACGAAACTGCGCCTTCAAGCGCTTGAGGCATATTTGCGGGTACTGCAATTGTGACGCCTTTTGATCCATAGCTACCGGGCTGCCCAAACGAATCACTGCCGCCGACCCATGTCCAGTCGACCAAGTTAATTGCAGATGTATTATCGCCACCAGTTCCTCCACCTCCACCACCGCCGCATGCGGACAATAACAGGAGCAGAGCCAGCGTGAATCGGCTTGCAATTGCAGAAGTGTTCATGACTTTCTCCTTACTCATCTCGAATATCCTATTTGGGTTGCAGCAATGAAAGGTATCGGGACGAAAAAAAAGGATCATCCGTTAACGGAAATCCCAGCGATAACCCACATAAAAATACTTGCGGCGCGTCGTGTCATTGGCATTCGCGCTACTAATGTGATACTGCTCGATTCCGCCTTCAGCGGTAAAATTCCATGAATCATCCATCCGGTAATTCACTGTCAGGCTCGGTCTGACCTGGGTTTGATGCGTGTCAAACGTGGAATTCTGGTTGTAGAGAAACAGCGATACATCAAGGCGCCATTTCGTTTTGAAAGTCTGCACCTGGGTGAAAAGCAACGACTGTCCAGTGGAAGTCGGCGTTTTCGTAAGGGTGGCATTCGCTATACCCACGTCGTTTTCGAAGAACAGGTTGTTGCCGATCGCCTGGCCCGACAGCGCATATTGGTTCCCGCTCCCCGGCGTGCCTGGCTCGAAGGCCGATGTGACCGTTGAATAATATGCACCTGTACCGCCGGTATTACTAACGCGGACATCCGTGACCAATCTGAGTTTGGAATTTACCGGATGGGATAATCCAATCGTGGCCATATTGCTGATCATGCCAAGCGCTACGGCGTTGTCACGGAGTGTCTCTAATGTTATCGATCCGGATCCGAGCAATTTATCGACCGACTGGGAAGTTTGATTTTGTAAATTCAACGCCAAAGGGGGTGATCTGCGATGGTCCAGGGTCAGGTAGTAATTGTCTCCGGATGTTCTCGTCCAGCTTCCCTGGAATGTCGCCAGGTTGATTTTCTTGTACAACGTGTCGTACTCCATCTGCATCATGTAATTGCGCTCGGGTACAAAATAATGCGTTTCCAGCCCGAGCGCGTTTCTATCCTTGACGCTGCCCATCTTTTGCATCAGTAAATACGCACTGCCGCTCCACTCCTCAGGCAACCGGTTCAAATCGACACTCAAGCTGGCGAATGTCCTTCTGTCGCCCGGGTCTCCGCCGCTGTAATAGTCAACCGGCAGCCCGGCAGCCGCATTGATGCGCCAGGTTTCATTAATACTGTATCCGCCGGATATTCCATCATAACGACCAGGTGTGCCGCCCGATGAACCGGGCTGCCGGCCCAGGCGGTACATGAATTTCCGGTTTCGCGCGACCTGCTCGACGTAAACCGCATTCCAGCGGTATTCTTCCGGTTGTCCGGGCAGGAAATTGATCTTGTTGAATTCGCGCAGCACCAATCGCGAATCAATATTTTCAGTACGTTTCCATGCTGTCATATCCAAAGATGTAAGCAACATGGATTGATCAGTACTTTCAATCGTACTGACAGTAGGTGGATTGACGCCGTCGGTTGCAAAGGTGTCAATATGTGTTGAGCCCCTGAAGTAAGTCTGGGAAATACCCCCGCTAACCCTCAGCGGTTCGGCTGTAGGTTTTTTTAACGCGGCGGCCGCGGGTTCTTTCTTTTTGACGGCATCTTCCTTGGGCAATTTTGCAAGAAGCCTTTTGACCTGGTTGGCGTCCTCTGCCTTGGGATAGAGTTTCAGATACAACTCATATTCCGCGCGCGCTTTGGTATATTCACCGTTCTTCTCGCGCGCCTCACCCATTAATTTTTGCGCGGCCTGTGAAAGTCCGTTGGGGGGTAAATTGAGCAACTTGTTCAGTATTTCTATCGAAGTGTCGACCTGGCCAGTCTGCACCGCATCGCTTGCGGCGGTGAACAACTTCTGGGCTTCAAGTTCCACTTCCTGTGCCGTCAGGATTCTTCCTGCCGGCACTGCAACCGAAGGGATAACTTCTTTTGCTTTCTGCTGCGGCTTCAGGGAGGGTGTAAAAACGCTTATGCTTCGGCCGTCATGTCCTGCAATGACACGATATTTGACTGCCTTGCCAAAGCTCAGAGTAAGTGAAGTATCCAGCTCGGGATATGTTACCGTAAACGGGTAGACGAGATCCGACGGAGGGGAGTTCTGCTTTTCCCATTTCAGGCGCGGATCCTTCGGATCGATGTTCAGCAGTGTCACATAGATCCTGATATCGCCATTCTTGAGGACTTGATTACGAACATAGCGAAGCTGTGTGATGAAATGCAACTGTATCTCTGCCTCATCGCCCGCTTGACCGATCTCGATTTCGTCAATTACCTGTGCGTGGGCTTTCGGCGTGACAAATCCGATGAGTGTGATGATCAATCCAATTACAATCGAGTAACGGCAATAGTTCTTGAAGATATGCGTCTCTTTACTGATTTTCAATTTAAACCCCACGATCTTGCAGCCCGACTTGATGCATTAATACGTATGTAATGCCCGACACAATTACTACTGAAAATTCTCCATCATAAAAAAGCGGTGCAATCGTCCCGAACAGGATTGAAGACTGCACCGCATTACCCAGACATTACTAACAAAAATACACTCTTGCATGACATCGCAGTGATCAGCATTTCGCCCTACTGCTCTGCCAATTACCAGCTTTGATAGGCCGTTCCTTCTCTCCCCAAAGGCTTGTGGCAACCGGAACTGGAGCAGTCTTTGCTTACAGATGCTCCATTATGCGATTTCCTCTGCATGTTACCCAGATAGTTGGTCCCGGAAAGATGGCAACCGACGCAAGAACCAGAACCCATACCCTGACTACCGTTGTGCATGGTGGTTGACGAGACGCCCAGAGTAAAGGCAGTCGTGCTCTTGTGGCAGAATTCGCACTGCATGGTCGCTCCGCCAAGCAACTTCGTCGCGTACGGAATGTGGTTGCTCGGTTCATATCTGGGCGGGCCAATATATGGCTTCGGAGCGCCCACCGTGCCATGACACTGCACACAATTATCGACAATACCTGTGTGCCTCATCATAGTACCGGCAAACGTGCTGAAGTTGCTGATCGAGTGACAGGTCTCGCACTTATCTCCACCTGTTGGTCTTGTTGCCGTCGTGGGCACGTGATTGGACGGCTTTTTCACAGGCGTCACGCCCTGATATGTTGTTCCGGAGTGGCAGGTAGCGCACCCGCTGACGATTCCGGTGTGCTTCATTATTGTTCCGGCGAAAGATGTGAATACGCTGGTCGAGTGGCAGGTCTCGCACGGCATGCTGGTTGGAATATGCGCAGGGCTGGCCCCCTTGGAGACCGGCTTCATCCCCACCGCAAAAGTCTGGCCGTTATGACAAGACGCACAACCGCTGACGATACCGAGATGGTTCATCTTGGAGAGGGTTATGCTGTATCCGGCCGAGTGGCAAAGCGTGCAAGGCTGTGTTGTAGGCAGGTGATTGGCTGGCATGGCTCCGCCCGTTGCACCGGCGAATGACGTGAAATTGGTCGTCGAGTGGCAACTTGAGCAATCCAGTGTAGTTGCCACATGGGTCGGGAAATTCGCTTTGCTGACCGGCTTCATTCCTACCGCAAAAGTCTGGCCGTTGTGGCACTGACTGCAGTTATTCACGATTCCAATATGATTCATCACTCCCGATCCTGAGCCATATCCGGAAGCGTGGCAGGTGGCGCAGGTCTGGGTCGTCGGCAAGTGGCCAGAAGGCAACGCTGTCGGGCTTGCCCCTGTGAATGTATTCGTCGAGGTGTGGCAGTTATAACAATCCAGCGATGTTGCCATATGCGTAGTCGGGGCATTCGACTTGCTCATAGGCGTTACACCAAGGAAAGTCTGCCCGGTGTGGCAGGAAATACACCCCGTCACGATTCCGACGTGATTCATTCCATAAGTGCCATTTGAAAACCCTGAGTTAGGTCCGTATGTGTTCGGACTGGGCAAAGTATGACAAATCGAGCAAGGCTGGGTCGTCGGAACATGGCCTGTTGGCAAGACACCACCCGAAGCACCTTTGAAAGTCGTCGTCGACGTATGGCAAGCAGAGCAATCCAGGTTCGTCGCCATATGCAATGAAAAACTTGATTTGGTAACAATATTGGCGACGCCGGCAAAACTCAAACCGTCGTTATGGCAGTTCGCGCAACCACTGACGATGCCGGTATGCTTCATTATCAATTTGGGGTCACCCGTGAATCCGCCACTGTTTGTATTGACTGGAGAGTGGCAAGTCTCGCACGGCATGGAGGTTGGAATGTGTGCCGGGGAAGTGGTGGGTTTTGACAACGCTGTAACCGGACCAATCGGAAAACTCTGGCCGTTATGGCAGTTCGCGCAACCGGTAACTATCCCGGAATGGCTCATTACGCCAGAATTCGGTCCAAATCCTGCAGCATGGCAAGTCGAGCACGGTTGTGTAGAAGGGATATGGCCTGCTGGAGGCAAAGTCAGGTTTGCTACCAGGAAGGTCGATGTCGAAGTATGACAAGACTCGCACGGTAAGCTTGTAGTCATGTGAGCCGGACTTGCGTTCTGCTTGGATCTGGGCGTCACACCCAGCCAGGAGGTTCCATTGTGGCAGCTTTCACAATTTCCGGTAATCCCGAAGTGATTCATCCTTCCGGGAAGAAAGGATGCACCGACATGGCACGCTCCACAAAATTGCGTAGTCGGGAAATGTCCTGATGGCAATGGAATATTAGCACTCGATTTTAAAGTAACAAAGCTCACCGTTACATGACAACCAGAGCAATCCGCATTGGTCATCATATGATTGTTCGGCTTGCCTTTCGCTTTATTCCCGTCGTGGCAAGTTGAGCAGGATCCTTCTTCCAACCCAATGTGGCTGAAGAATGCAGGCGACCATTGTAATGTTCTATGACAGTTGTCACATTGAACGTTGGTATTCATATGCGTCAATGGTTTTGTCGAGGCTCCCATGGGATTTCCCACCATGTGGCAAGTCGCACAATCGCGCGGTGTTCCCTTTAAAACATTATTGATATGGCAAGAAGCGCAACGCACCGAAGTATGCGCACCGGTAAGATTGAAACCGGTTTTGACGTGATCGAAGTTGGTCGTATCGAGTTCTTTGCTCGAAGTCGCAGCCAAAACAACATTTGCAGCGATGATCAGCGACAGCGCAACAACCGGCCTTATCCAACGCCGGATGACTGAAAGACGCAAGGAATTGCCCGCCTTGATTTCGCCGTTTTGGTCGTTCATTTTGCGCTCCTGAATCAACATCAAACTATATTCACCAGAAATTGCTTTCGCCCATAACGAAGCGCGCCCTTATTCATCAGGCAAGCATAGACAGAAGGATGCCAAAACATAATTAGCAAATAATTAGTAGCGCGAGGCCGATGAAATTCAGCTCGCAATTTGAGGCATAGGAAGACGAATGGTAGTTTTTCGCAGATAAAAGGCAGGCTGATTGTCGATAACCGTCAACGCGTTTTCGGAACCGCGTCTATCAGAAGTGTTTTCCAGTCCTTGGTTACATGGCAACGCTCGCAACGTTGCCCGAAATCACCATGATGCACGTCGTCATCGTAATGGCAGCCGACGCAGGTATGTTCAACAACGACTTTTTCGTCCATCGCCTTCTTGTGGCATGCATAGCAACTGGGCTTCTTGTGCCCGCCATCAAGCTTGAATTTGGTACGGGTATCGTGATCAAAGTCCCACGTTTTCCATGAGCGTGCATTGTGGCAAGTCTCGCATTTCTTGCCCAGCCTTAACTTGTGAGTTTTATCATCATCCTTCTTGTGGCAAGAGTAGCAATCCAGCGGCGTATCCTTGTATAACTTTGTCTTGTGACACTTCTTGCAATCCACAGTTTGATGCAACCCCAGCAGCGGGAAACGCGAACGCGCGTGATCGAAAGTCTCTTTCTTCCAGTCTCTTTCGGTATGGCAGGATTCGCACTTTTTGCCCAGCTTGAGCTTGTGAACCTTGTCGTCATCCTTTTTGTGGCATGAATAACAATCCATCGCCAGCTTTTGCCCATAGAGCTTGCCAGTATGGCAGGCATCGCACTTGACATCCTTGTGCTTGAATTTTAGTGGGTATTTCGTATCCTCGTCGTGGTCGAAGTTGATCGTCTTCCAATCTGTTTCCGTGTGGCAGGTTTCGCACTTCGGCCCGAAATTACCCTTATGCTTGTCGTCCTTGCGGTGACACGAATTGCAGTCGGTCGGCGTTTTGCTGCCTTTTTTGTAAAGCGGCTCCTTGTGACAGGACATGCATTTCACGGACTTGTGCTTGCCCAACAACTTGTACTTGGTTTCGCGGTCGTGGTCGAACGTAATGGTCTTCCAGCTGCGATCCACATGGCAAGTCTCGCACTTCTTGCCATAGGCCCCCTTGTGCTTGTCGTCCTTTTTGTGGCATGAAATGCACTCCACCGACTCGCCTTTGTAGTTGGCCGGGGCCTTTGCATGACATTTATTGCACTTTACATCGACATGCTTGCCCTTCAGCGCGAACTTGGTCTTGCTGTGGTCGAACTTGGCTTCCTTCCAATTGTTTTCAGTATGGCAATTTGAACATTCCTTGCCCAGACTGCCCTTGTGCTTGTCATCCTTTTGATGGCAATCATTGCATGCCGAGGGTGCTTCACGGTATTTTTTTTCCGGCTTGTGACAATCCTTGCACTTAACTTTGTCCTGTTTATGGTGGGCACCCTTCAAGGGGAAGTCGGTCTTGTCATGATCGAACTTGTTTACGTCCAGCAGAACAATCTTTGCTTTTCGCCCTTTGTGATCGGTATGGCATTCCTTGCAATCCTTTTCAGCATCCAG
>QJWF01000012.1 GCA_003235435.1 Nitrosomonadales bacterium | reverse complement strand
AGACTAAATTCCCGGTGGAAGTGATCGAAGGCCCGCTGATGGCCGGCATGAATGTGGTCGGCGACCTGTTCGGCGCAGGCAAGATGTTCTTGCCCCAGGTGGTCAAGTCGGCGCGCGTGATGAAACAAGCGGTGGCGCATCTGGTACCGTTCATCGAAGCCGAAAAAGCGCGCTCCGGCGACAGCAAGCCCAAGGGCAAGATCGTGATGGCGACGGTCAAGGGCGACGTGCACGACATCGGCAAGAACATCGTCACCGTAGTGCTGCAGTGCAACAACTTCGAAGTGGTGAACATGGGCGTGATGGTGCCGTGCCAGCAGATCCTCGACACAGCCCGCGAACACAATGCGGATATCATCGGGCTGTCCGGCCTGATCACGCCATCGCTTGAGGAAATGGCGCATGTGGCAAAGGAAATGGAGCGCCAGGGCTTCGGGATTCCGCTGCTGATCGGCGGCGCGACCACTTCCCGCGTGCACACCGCGGTAAAGATCGAGCCCAATTACAAGAGCGGCCCCACCGTTTATGTCGTCGATGCTTCGCGTGCCGTCGGTGTATGCAGCAACCTGCTAAGTGAGACATTGCGCGACGATTATGTCGCAGGCATCAGGGCAGAATATGCCAAAGCGCGCGAGCAGCATGAAGGCAAGAAAGGCAAAGCCGTGCATGTCTCGCTTGTAGAGGCCCGAGCGCACGGTTTCAAGACCGACTGGAAGGCTTACCGTCCGCCCAAGCCGTGGCTCACCGGCGTGCACAGATTCGAGGATTATCCGCTCGACAAGATCGCAGAATATATCGATTGGTCGCCGTTCTTCCAGGCATGGGAACTTTCCGGCCGCTACCCGAAGATTCTTCATGACGAGGTGGTGGGCGAAGAGGCGCGCAAGCTGTATGAAGACGCGCGAGCCATGCTTAAATTGATCATCAAGGAAAAATGGCTCACCGCGAATGCGGTGTTCGGCCTGTTCCCTGCGAATTCGGTAACTGTTGATGGAGGATTGGGCGACGACATCGAAATCTACACCGGCGAGTCCCGCAGCAAGGTGGCGATGACCTGGCACAACCTGCGCCAGCAGACCAAAAAGCCCGCCGACATTCCCAACTATTGCCTTGCTGATTACATCGCACCGAAGGACAGCGGCGTGGCGGACTATATCGGCGCGTTCGCTGTCACCGCGGGCATCGGCATCGACGCCCGCGTCGCCGAGTTCGAAAAAGACAACGACGACTACAGCGCAATCCTGCTCAAGGCACTGGCTGACCGTCTCGCCGAAGCCTTTGCCGAACTGTTGCACGCACGGGTGCGCCGCGAATTCTGGGGCTACGCTGCGGATGAAGCGCTCGATAACGACGCTCTGATTGCCGAAAGGTATCGCGGCATTCGCCCCGCACCCGGTTATCCGGCCTGCCCCGAGCACACCGAGAAGGGACCGCTGTTCAAGCTCCTGATGGCGCCGGAAAACGCGGGAATCACCGTCACCGAGAACTTCGCGATGTTCCCTACGGCTTCGGTGAGCGGCTTTTATTTCTCGCATCCGGAGGCAAAATATTTCGCCGTAGGCAAGATAGACAAGGATCAGGTGGCTGATTACGCGAGGCGCAAGGGTATGACTTTGGAAGAAGCCGAGCGTTGGCTGGCACCCGTATTGAGTTATTCTTGAGTTTGGCGTGAGGCCCAATGGGGAGCATCTGCGCTACTTTTATCGAGCATCGCAAAAACTGGAGAGCACTATATGAATCGCATCACGTTATTACCGCTGGCGGTGCTGCTGACTGCCGGCATCTTATCAACCACCGCGTGCTCTAAGAAGGCCGCACCGAAAATGGAGACTGGGAGCATGACTGAACTGATCAAGACCGATATCAAGCAGGGCGATGGTGCATTGGCAACCGTAGGCCACAATGTGACCGTGCATTACACAGGCTGGCTTTACGATGAGGCCGCGCCCGATCATCACGGAAAGAAGTTCGACAGTTCGCGTGACCGCAATGAGCCATTCGTATTCCCGCTCGGCGGCGGCCGCGTCATCAGGGGGTGGGATCAGGGCGTGGAGGGAATGAAGATTGGCGGCCAGCGAACCCTGATCATTCCCGCGAGCATGGGGTACGGTGCGCGCGGCGCCGGAGGGGTGATCCCCCCGAATGCGACACTGGTGTTCGATGTTGAATTGCTGGATGTGAAGTAATCCCGCACGATATAAAACGCGATGGGGTCGGTATCGAGTCCGCTGCTGATCACGGCGCTGATGCTTGCCGTGTCCAACCTGTTCATGACCTTTGCATGGTATGGGCACCTGAAGAACATGGCTTCTTCGCCCTGGTACTTGGCGGCGCTTGTAAGCTGGGGCATCGCACTGTTCGAGTATCTGCTGCAAGTGCCGGCCAACCGCATCGGCTACACGGCGCTCAACCTCGGGCAGTTGAAGGTCCTGCAGGAAGCCATCACTCTGTCTGTGTTTGTGCCGTTCGTTGTGCTGTACATGGGTCAGCCACTGAAGTGGGATTATCTGTATGCGGGACTTTGTTTGATGGGCGCGGTGTATTTCATTTTCAGGACGTGATCGCCGGTGCCTTCCAGCCCGGAGCCAAAACATTGGAAGGAGACAAGCAGTGCAAGCAGGAACCATGAAGTTATCGTGAAAAATTAGGGCTGGTCATGCATATCCACATCTTGGGAATCTGCGGCACTTTCATGGGCGGGATCGCCGCGTTGGCAAAACAGGCAGGGCATCGCGTGACCGGCTGCGATGCCAATGTCTACCCGCCGATGAGTACACAGCTGGAATCACAAGGGGTAGACCTGATCGAAGGGTTTGCCGCGAATCAACTTGAACTCAAGCCTGATGTATTCGTGGTCGGCAACGTGGTCGCGCGCGGCAATCCGCTGATGGAAGAGATACTCAACCGCAACCTCCCCTATGTATCGGGCCCGCAATGGTTGTCCGATACATTGCTTCGCGACAAATGGGTCCTGGCTGTCGCAGGTACGCATGGCAAAACCACCACCAGCGCGATGCTGGCGTGGATACTGGAATATGCCGGACTCACACCGGGATTTTTGATCGGCGGTGTCCCACAGAATTTTGGCATTTCCGCACGCCTCACCAATACGCCCTTCTTTGTCATTGAGGCGGACGAGTATGACACGGCGTTTTTCGACAAACGATCCAAGTTCGTTCACTATCATCCGCGCACCGTAATCCTCAACAACCTTGAGTTCGACCATGCCGATATCTTTCCAGACCTTGCCTCGATCGAAACACAGTTTCACCATTTGGTACGCACCGTTCCGGGGAACGGACTGATCGTCAGCAACGGACGCGAGGATTCGCTGGAACGCGTGTTGTTGCGAGGATGCTGGACGCCCGTGGAACGATTCGGTACGGACGGTTGGGAGATCGATGCTGAAAGCCGCGTAACATTTCATCGCGAAGAGCAAGGCGCGCTTCATTGGGAGTTGCTCGGTGAACACAATCTGCAAAACGGACTTGCCGCACTCGCCGCCGCACGTCATGTAGGTGTTTCAGCCACCCGGGGACTTGCCGCTCTGGGCGAATTCAGAAATGTTAAGCGGCGTATGGAAGTGCGCGGTATTGTCAGCGGTATTACCGTGTACGACGATTTCGCCCACCATCCCACAGCAATTTCAACCACCGTTGCAGGCTTGCGCCGCAAGGTCGGCAATGAGCGCATCATCGCAGTACTTGAGCCGCGATCCAACACGATGAAACTGGGCGTAATGAAGGATGCTTTGCCCGACAGCCTGAGGGAGGCTGACATGGTGTTCTGCTACGCAGGGAATCTCGGCTGGAATGCGCGCGAGGCGCTCTCACCGCTGGGGAACAAAGCGGTGGTTAAAGACGACCTCGACGAATTGGTCGAAACTATCTCGTCCGTCGCGCGCACAGGTGATCATGTACTGGTAATGAGCAACGGCGGCTTCGGCGGAATACATGTGAAGCTGCTCGGTAGGCTGAAGAGGTGATTATCCTCACTGATTTTCCAGGCCAAGCTCCTGAATCTTGCGGGTCAGGGTGTTGCGCCCTATACCGAGCAGCGTGGCCGCCTCGATACGGCGCCCGTTGGTGTGTTTCAACGCTTGCATGATCATGGTTCGCTCGAACTGTGCGGTGTGCGTATCCATGATCCGCTCGTCACCTCGCTGCAAAGCCAGCATGGCCTGCTGAGCCAACGCCGCTGCCCAATCACTGCCCCCAGCTGGAGTTTCTCCAGATTCACCGCGCCATTCTACAGGCAGATCGTTTATCTCCACCACCTGCGATGGCGTCATCACCGTCAACCAGTGACAAAGGTTTTCCAACTGCCGAACATTTCCAGGAAAATCCTGTGCTTTAAGATGTTGCAATGCAGCGTTGCTGAGTTGCTTCTGTTCGACGGAAAGTTCGCTTGCACTTTTCTGCAGAAAGTATTTTGCCAGCAAAGGAATATCGTCACGCCTCTCGCGCAAAGGGGGAAGACGCAGCCGTATCACGTTCAGACGATGAAACAGATCTTCGCGGAACAGCCCTTGCTTTACGCGTTCATCGAGGTTTTGATGGGTGGCGGTAATAATGCGAACGTTGGCCTTGATCGGCTGATGTCCGCCAACGCGATAAAAATTTCCATCTGAAAGTACGCGCAATAGCCGCGTCTGCAAATCTGAGGGCATATCCCCGATCTCATCAAGGAACAAAGTGCCGCCCTCGGCCTGTTCGAAGCGGCCGCGCCGCATAGCGGCCGCTCCGGTGAAAGCGCCGCGTTCATGGCCGAACAGTTCCGATTCAAGCAAGTCCTTAGGGATTGCCGCGGTATTGATGGCGATGAATGGCTTGTCGGCTCTCGGACTGTGCCGATGCAGCGCATGCGCCACAAGTTCCTTGCCTGTGCCCGATTCCCCGTTGATCAATACTGTAGCATGTGATTGCGACAGTCTGCCGATCGCACGGAAGACCTCCTGCATCGCGGGGGCTTGGCCGAGTATGTCCGCATCCAGTTCCACCTTGTCGGTCTCTTCGGATTTGCGCAGGCTTTGATTCAGCGCTCGCCGGATAAGCTCTATCGCATGATTCACATCGAAAGGTTTTGGAAGATATTCGAAAGCGCCGCCCTGGAATGCAGATACCGCACTTTCCAAATCTGAATATGCCGTCATGATGATTACCGGTATCTGGGGAAATCGCACGCGCAGTGCTTGCAGAAAATCCAATCCCGAACTGCCCGGCATGCGAATGTCACTGACCACCACTTGTGGTTCATCATTTACCAGGGCGCGCAGCGCGTCGTCTGCGGAAGCAAAGCTTTTGAAATTGATATTCTCCCGCGCAAGGGATTTTTCCAGCACCCAGCGTATTGAACGATCGTCATCAATTATCCAAACCGGTTTCATAGTATTCACCTGTCAGGGAGGGGGAGCATCACCGTGAAACAAGTATTTCCTGGTTCACTATCGAATTCAATCGTTCCGTGGTGCTGGTTGACGTAGTCCTGCGCCAAAGTCAGCCCCAGACCATGACCCTCGGCACTCCCGGACACCAGCGGGTAGAATATCTTGTCCTGCAATTCAGTTGGAACACCTGGCCCGTTATCGATGATCTGCACTTTCACCGCCAGACGATATCTCCGTTTGAGTAGTGTCACCTGGCGGGCAATACGGGTCCGCAAGGTTATCGACCCCTTTCCTTGCATCGCCTGAGCGGCATTGCGCACGATATTGAGCATGACCTGTATCAACTGTTCCTTATCTCCTACCAGCGCCGGCAGGCTGGTGTCATAATCCCGGCGGATCTTCAGTCCCTCCGGCATTTCAGCCATCACCACGCTGCGTACTCTCTCCAGAACTTCATGAATGTTTAGCGCACTGTAATGTGATTCGTTTTGCGGAGAAAGCAAGTTCTCCATCAATGCCCGGAGCCTGTCAGCTTCCTGCACGATGACTTGTGTGTATTCCCTTAGAGAGGGTTTTTCCAATTCCTGTTCAAGTAGTTGCGCCGCACCGCGTATACCACCCAGCGGATTCTTGATCTCGTGCGCAAGGTTCCGTAATAGCAGGCGATTAGCTTGCGTCAGATCGAGCATCTGTTCTTCGCGAGCCAGTTTAAGCGGCCTGTCTATAAGATGAAATTCCAGCAACAGATATCGTCTATTGAATTGCAGTGGCGTCGCAGCGCAATGTAGATGTATTTTTCCGTGAGTAAACGTGCCAAGCATCAGATCATGCTCGATGTAGCTTGCATCGTTATGAACAGCTTGCCTCATCGCACTGGCGAGCTGATCGGAATGTGTGAACACCTGCTGAACAGGAAATCCTTGCACATTCTTCCCGCTCAAATCGAATAATTGTTCAGCGGCTGAATTGAGGTAAACGATCCTGGATTCGTCATCCAGCAGGATGACGGCAGTCTCCAGATATTCCAGCGTAAGGTAAGGCAGGTCAGACATACGTTAACAGAAAGCAGAAAGTATGCCAGATGATCGTCTATTTAAGCTTTGAAATCTCTGTCTTCAATGCGTCAACATTTTTTTGGTGCAATTCGACCTGGTCTGTAAGTTTCTTTATCTTTTCTTCGTATTTCGCAACATTGCGATAAGTCTTCCCGTCTTTTCCTCGGAAAACTTCAGGATTGGCTTCACCTTCCTGGAGATTCTTCCTGGCTTCTTCGAGCATTCTTTCCTCCTCGCTCAATTCGTTTTGCAAAATCATATAACGCGTGTCATCACGATTTCTCTGAGTTTCCCCATCCACCTTCGGGAAGCCCGAAGGTGATGCGGGAGGCGGCGCATCCATGGTGGGCAAGGGCGGGAGAATGATTTTCTTGCCGCCCTTGATCGGCGCGCTAGAATAGGTGACGTGCCCGTTTTCATCTACGGCCTTGTAAATCTCAGCCTGTACCAAGCCCGGGAATACAATAAGCACCGTCAGCAAATACCGAAGTTTCATGGTCGTTTGTCCCCGAAGTAATGCGACAAGTATAGGGCAAGCCTCATGTCCAGACAAACATTCGAGCCAAATGAAAACGGGGCTTGCGCCCCGTTCTTACATGCCGCTTATTATGAGGCTTAAATGCTGTAATACATATCGAACTCTACCGGATGAGTAGTCATGCGCAAGCGTGTCACTTCATCCATTTTCAGTGCAATGTAGGCATCGATAAAGTCGTTGGAAAATACA
>QJWF01000237.1 GCA_003235435.1 Nitrosomonadales bacterium | reverse complement strand
GATCAGCATGCTGTTCGAGGCTGTGCTATTGCTGGTTTTTACGCTTGGAAGAGGGATAGAATTCCTGGCTGATATCAGCCGTAGCTGGTTCGATACCTCGTTAGTTCAGGGCATGTTTACCATCGTTGCTGTTCTGCTTCTGACCTCGCTTCTCGAAGCCCCGTTCAGCTTATATCGCACGTTCGTCATCGAAGCGCGTTTTGGATTCAACAAAATGACCCTGATGCTTTATTCGACGGACGCGCTGAAAAGCCTTGCTCTCGGGGCTATACTCGGCCTTCCTCTGTTGTACGGAGTTCTATGGCTGACGGAGCGCATGGGTGAATCCTGGTGGCTGTACGTATGGCTGGTATGGGTGGCGTTCAACCTGATTATCCTTTTCATCTACCCCTCGTTCATCGCCCCGTTGTTCAACAAATTCAGTCCCTTGCAGGATCCAGCGATGAAAGCGCGCATTGAAGCGCTGCTCGATCGCTGCGGATTTGCCGCGCAGGGCCTTTTCGTGATGGACGGATCGAAACGAAGTGCCCACGGCAATGCCTACTTCACCGGATTCGGCAAAACAAAACGTATCGTTTTTTTCGACACGCTGCTGGAACGCTTGAGCGGCAATGAAGTCGAGGCGGTGCTGGCTCACGAATTGGGGCATTTCAAACGCCGTCACGTATTGAAACGTATGGTGGCAACATTCGCCATGAGCCTGGGTTTTTTGTGGATGCTCGGACAGCTGATGCATAACAGCTGGTTCTTTCAGGGACTGGGGGTCAGCACCCCTTCCACTGCTCTCGCTTTGCTTCTGTTTTTCATGGTACTGCCTATATTCAGTTTCTTGCTTCATCCGCTGTTTTCGGCATATTCGCGCAAACACGAATTCGAGGCAGACAGATATGCGGCAGGACAGACAGCAGCTGCCGATCTGGTCAGCGCACTGGTTAAAATGTATCAGGATAATGCCGCCACACTTACCCCCGACCCGCTTTATTCCAGATTTTATGATTCGCATCCGCCGGCTGTGGTGCGCATCGCCCAATTGCAAACTCAATAAGGAGAAGATTGTGAAAATGATATTCGTACTTGCTTTGCTATCGGTTGCAACAGTCGCATCGGCCAATCCCTTTCCGAAAGGCAACGCACAAGCGGGGCAAAAATTATTCGAAAAATACGATTGCAACAGCTGCCATAATTCGATGATGGGGGGGGACGGCAACAAAATATTCACTCGCATCGATCGCAGGAGAAACAGCCCGGAAGAGTTGATCGATCAAATCAGCATGTGCAGCGGCAATGTCAAAGCGCACTTCACTCCTCAGGAAACTCAGGACCTTGCTGCATACCTGAATATCTTCTACAAATTCAAGTGAGCCGAATATGAGCAAAACGCTCGATTTGACCAGCCGACGATGCAAACCCTGCAAAACAGGCATGCCGACTCTGGCACAGCCGGAAATCGACGGCCTATTGCAGCAACTTGATGGCTGGCAGCAATACGATCATCTGATCAGCAAGACCTATCGCTTCAAAGACTACTACCAGACCATTGCGTTCGTGAACATGGTCGCATGGATATCCCATCGCGAGGATCATCATCCCGAACTGGTCGTCAACTACAACAGCTGCCATGTGGAATACACCACCCACTCCTTGCACGGCCTGTCGGAAAACGACTTCATCTGTGCAGCCAAGGTGGACGCGATATCCGGGAAACCTGATTGAGCGAACTTCTCAGCGGTCAGGTCATCGCCGCCTTCGGGCGCCAAAATCTGGTTCGCCTGGCTGGCGGCAGCGAGATGGCCTGTTTGACGCGCGGCAAAAGGAGCGAAGCCGCGTGCGGGGATTTCGTCGAAGTACGACGCACCGACCATCCTTCACCTTTACGCGGCCAAATTCATTCGAACGAAACTTTGCCGGTTGCACAAGGCGTCATCGAACACATTGCGCCGCGCAACTCGCTGCTGTACCGCTCCGATGCCCACCGCGAAAAGGTTATCGCTGCGAACGTCTCACAGGTCATCGTTGTGGTCGCAGCAGAACCTTCTTTCAACGACGAACTTCTGGCACGTTGTCTGGTAGCGGCACATGACCAGAATCTCGAGGTACTGATCGTATTGAACAAGTGTGACCTGCTCGAGGCAACAGCGGCCGCTCGAAAGCGGCTCGTGCCTTATTCCGCCATCGGCTACCATGTGCTGGAACTCAGTGCCATACGTGATGTATCAACGCTGCGTCCTTTATTGGCCGGCCATTTCAGTGTGCTGGTAGGTCAGTCAGGCATGGGCAAATCCACACTGATCAACGCCCTTCTTCCCGATGCCCGGGCCGTTACACGGGAAATCTCCCGTGCACTCGATTCCGGAAAACATACCACCACTCACGCTCGGCTTTACCGCATCAACAGCAACAGCAACCTTATCGATTGCCCCGGCGTGCAGGCGTTTGGTCTTCACCACTTGAGCTTTGGAAGGATCGAGCAGTGTTTCGTGGAATTCGAGCAATATCTGGGTCAGTGCCGCTTCCATGACTGCCATCACCGGAACGAACCGGGCTGCGCGTTGCACAGTGCTGTCGAGATGGGAAAGATCAATGCGCGCAGGCTGGATTTGTTTCGGCACATTACCGCCAAACGCCATTGACGCTTGGAAATCATGTCCTCGAAGCCAAACAGTCGATAACTGCCGATGAGAAAAAAAGGGGCCGTCCATTGGACGGCCCCTTTTTTGAGTATAACTTACAGTTTGCTTTACTTGACGTGACAAGTCAGGCAAACGGCACTCCCCACACCACCGGCAGATTGTGATTTCCGCAGGAAAGTCGGGTTGAACTGGGTACCGACACCTGCCGAAGGCACGCCATGGGGATCGTGACATGAAGCGCACTCGACCCGGCCTTCATAAGTGCGAATCTCGCCCTTTTCCATCCTGCCGTTGGAATTCTCATCGAAGAAATTCGATGCGCCTTTCACGCCGGCTGGAGTGTTCCAATCGGGCGACGGGGAACCCGGTGGAGCCGGGAAAGTGATCCCGATCGGGTGATCGTTCCTGAGGTCGGTGCCAAGGTTGGCCATCCGGAAATCCGCAAAATTCCCTCCAAGAATCGTTTTTACCAAACCCACTTCCGAATGGCAGGTCATGCAACCTACGCCGTCACTGCCGTCGCCGACGCCAAGGCGGTAGCCGGGGGGAGGGGGTGCGTACCCGCTGTTAAAGCCCATGTGGTTGGTTGTATCCGCCGAACCGGGGGCGACGTCACCATTGTTCCAAGAATTAAGGAAGGTCAAGTCTTGGGTGGTTGCCTGAGTGACCAATCCTCTGCCGGAACCCGGCATGTTGATGATCGAATCCATCGCGGTTTGGCCATCGTGGCAGGACAAGCAAGTCAGCGAAGCGGAACCCGGTGTGGACAGCACATCCTGGGTCAGCGTGGTGGTACCGAGTTCATTGTAGGTCTGATAGTTGGTGACCCTGATGGTACGGTTCCACAACGGCGCTACCAGACCGTTGGCTTGATTGGCCCCGTGAGGGGTGTGGCAGTAAACACAGACCTCGCCATAGTTATTGCGGCCAACGTTCATCGGGTTAACGGACTGGCCAACGACTTGATATAACGGACCTTGGTTCAAGTTGTGGCGGGTATTGACGATGCTCCCTATATTGGTAAATGCCGTGGGAAGGTCGGCATACGCAAACTGTGTTACCGCAATTCCGCAAATGGCGGCAACTATTGCCAAATTGATTGGTTTGTTCTTTATCATCGGTTTCATTGTGATAGCACCCTAGAAATTAAAATTTGTTTTTAGTTATCGACTGCGGACTAACAGTACTTACGCCCGAATCGTTATCAAAATGCAATCGGATATAAGCATTTAGCATGCCATTATTTAAGTTATTGATTTATATAGTCGCCACCTCACCTAACTTGATCCGGTTTTCCCATAACAGGGAAATTCAGAATCAAAATTTCCTAGGTTCGGGATTCACCTCTTGCCATGCGAAATTTCTCAAAAAGGACAATAAATTCAAAATGCTATTTTTCATCGGGTGATTTTTTGTTTTCATCTGGTTTGTTTTTGCTTTCTTCAAGCATCTTCTGGCCCTCGCTGTCCGTCAAGCGCCGAATCACTTCAACCTTGTTAAATAACTGGTCCACAACATAGACACGCTTGGTTTCATCTACCGCAATGCCGTTAAGCATGCCGTATCGACCCGGATTGCTTTCCAGGCTCGACTGGCCGATAGCAAGCAACAACTGCCCGTCAGGATTGAATATCTGGAAATTATTGAAACTGGCATCGGTGACGTAAACAAGTCCGTCGTCGTCAACGGCGATGCCGCGAGCCCGCCCGAAATTACCGAATTCCTTGCCTACATTGCCGAATTTGCGCAGGAACTTGCCGTCCCGATCAAACGCCTGGACCCGGAAATTTCCCGAATCCAGCACGTAAAGCGTTCCGTCCGGCGCCACAGCGGCCTGAAGCGGAACATTGAACTGGCCGTCGCCAGATCCGCGAGTACCGATCACTTGCAACTTCTTTCCCATTTTGTCATAGACGACCACGCGGTGCTTATCGCTATCGTTGTAGGAGCGATCGACGACGTAGATGCGTTCGCCGTCCCGGCTCACCGCAACGCCGGTCGGTCGCTCCAGATCATCCGGACTCCCAATTATGCTCACGAGAAGTCCGAGCGAGTCATAGACCATCACCTTGCGCAATTTGGAATCGGCAACAAGGATGTTCATCTGCGAATCCATCGCCAGACCCGCCGGCTTGGCAAGATTGCCGGGTTCGCGTGTGCCGAAGCGAAATACCCTTTGGCGAGGCACATCGAATACGACGATGGTATTCGTGCCGGTATCGGCGACGTAGATTTTCCCGTTCCTGGCCACGATGGCGGAAGGTTTGTCCATCACCGGCTTGTCCGACACCGCTGCTTTGCCGGTCAACACCTCGCGCAGTTTGGCTTCCTCGGGCACGATGACAATGTCCGCGGGAGAGCGCAGCATGGTCTCGTAGGCGAAACGGGGTTGATCGGGCGGTTGCGGCCAAATCAACGGGCCATCATATGGTTTTCTTTCTTCGACAGTGCTGCAAGCAGACAGCAACACTGCGAAAATTGGCAAAATCAGGAGCAAGGTACGGGACATGTTGATGGTTTACCTAATTGCTAAGAAATCTGAAAGTGGGATCGAATACAGAAAGTTCTGGTGCTGGCACAAAATTATATAGATTTTTTGCAGAATCCGCGATGGCAAGTCCGGGTTGGCCGGTTCCAGTTGATAATCTTTGCGCTTTACCCGAGCAAGTTCGACAATGTCAACAGCATCAATAGAATCAGCCAGAACACTACCGAACGCCACACCAGTCCGACCGTGCTTTGCATGAATCCGTTATCGGCATCGTCTCCGACACCCAGTTCCGGTCTGTACAGCAATTCCCCCCCTTCTTCGATAGGCATGCCAAGACGCACGCCCAAAGCTCCCGCACCGCTGGACAACAGTATTCCCGTCTCGGCATCCGGCCAGCTTGACGCCTGGGTGCGCCAGCAATAGATCGTGTCTTCAAAGTTGCCGACAATGGCGAATGTAATCGCGCTAAGCCGGACCGGCAACCAATCCAGCCAGTAAAATGCCGAGCGGGAGAATCTGCCGAATTCGCCTTGCCCCGACTGTCCGTCAGCCAAACCTTCTGCTTCGGCTGCTTCCGGCTGCCCGGACCATGGATCCTGGTATTCTTCTGTCAAATGCCAGCGCAAAAACTGGCCGAGACGGTACAACAGTGCCCCCGCTGCACCGCCCAATCCGACTGAACTGAACAACACAAACCAAACAATCACGCCAAACACGTAGCGATGCGATGCGATCAAGGCTTGTTCGATGGTGAGTCTTGCCACCTCTTCTGCGTTCAATTCCTGAGAAGCCATGCCGCACCAATCAGACAACAAATTTCGCGCATCATCCAGCCTACCTTCGCGCAACGCCTGATGAATGTCAGTGAAGTAATGGCTGAACTGGCGAAACCCCATCGTGAGATACAGCACAAGCACGTTGAATGCCCAGGAAAAGACAGGATTCACCCGGCAAAGCAATTGATACAACACGATCACGCCAGCCAGCAAAGGCAGCACTGCAAGCAGCCATGCAATCATGCCATGCCGTTGTTGTCCTGCATTGAAGCGTTGCCGGAAAAAATTTACGTAGCCGGACAATAAGCCGGACAAAAATTTGCGTGAGGATAGAGGGTGTACTTGCTCAAGCAGCAGCGCGGTGATAAGGGCGAACAGACTCATGGCATCGGGAGAATATCAACGTCGAGTGATGTTCAACATAGCACACAACCCGCGACATCTCTATAAAATCCGAAACCTTCTTTCCTGAACCCCCTGTCTTCAACTGAAGAAAGCTTGCACGGTCAACCAAACTTTACCATCCTGTGAGATGCCGATTTACCAGGATCACGCGAATATGCGCGCAATATCGCCGCCCTCAAGCGATCATTCCTGCAGCAACAGTGTTATTGGTCGCTTCGTCGATCACTATAAAGCTCCCGGTGGCGCGGTCAATGGTATAACTGTCAAATACCAACGGCTGCTGTACTTTCATCGCCACATGCGCAATGTCGTTCATATTGAGGGTTTCCGTACCGTGCCGTTCCAGGGTGTTTACATCCACACGATAATCGATGCCGGAGAACAGACATTTCGCGGTGCGCGTGGTGTGCTTGACAAGGTACTTGCGGTTCTTGTCAAGCGGGGTATCGGACAACCAGCACAGCATGGCATTGAACTCTTTGGCAACCCGTGGTTTTGCCCCTCCGTTCACGAACATGTCTCCGCGCGAAATATCGATCTCATCTTCCAGCGTCAGCGTGACGGATTGGGGCGCGTAAGCACGCTGCAGATTGCCGTCGTAGGTGACAATCTCCTTCACCTTGCTGCTGCGCCCTGATGGCATCACGGTTATCTCGTCGCCGACCGCGATCTCTCCCGCCTCGATGCGCCCCATGAAACCTCTGAAGTCATGGTATTCCTCTGTTTGCGGGCGGCATACCCATTGCACCGGATAACGGAAATCGGTGGTGTTCACGTCATGATCGATCACGATGTTTTCCAGCAGATTCATCAGCGTGGTGCCCTGGTACCAGTCCAGACTATCCCCGCGCTCTACCAGCATGTCTCCCATCAATGCGGAAAGCGG
>QJWF01000063.1 GCA_003235435.1 Nitrosomonadales bacterium | reverse complement strand
TGAGACAAAGGGGGCTGTTCGGCATGCGTTGTTGATGTTCTTGCCAATCAGGTTGCTGTTTACCTTAGCTACAAATTCCTCGAGTTTGAGTTCGATGTCCTCCATTGTGCCGTTCAGCTTGGCTGCGTAGTAGTAACGCAGGTATTCGGTGTTCTTGATGTGATCAACATAGCTCTTCGCGGTGATGAATGTTCCGCGCGACTTGCTCATCTTCTCTCCGTTCACTGTGAGGAAGCCGTGCGCAAACAGTTTGGTTGGCGTGCGGAAACCGGCATGTTGCAGCATCGCGGGCCAAAACAGGGCGTGAAAATACAGGATATCCTTGCCGATGAAGTGATACATTTCAGTCTTGGAGCCGGCTTTCCAGTATGAGTCGAAGTCGATACCATTTTCGTTGCAAAGCTGCTTGAAGCTGCCCATGTAGCCCACCGGCGCGTCCAGCCATACGTAGAAATACTTCCCTGGTGCATCGGGGATCTCGAAGCCGAAGTAGGGGGCGTCGCGTGAGATGTCCCAGTCCGTGAGTTTGTTCTCGCCTTCGGTTCCCAGCCATTCCTGCATCTTGTTCGCGGCCTCGGGTTGCAGCGTGCCGCTGCGCGTCCATTCGCGCAGAAACTTCTGGCAGGTGTCAGCCGAGAGCTTGAAGAAATAATGATCGGAATTTCGCAGCTCCGGCTTGGCGCCGGATACTGCGGAGTAGGGATTCTTCAGGTCGGTGGGTGTGTAAGCTGCTCCGCACGATTCGCAGTTGTCTCCGTACTGATCTTTCGCGGCGCACTTGGGGCATTCGCCCTTGATGAAGCGGTCCGGAAGGAACATTTTCTTGACTGGGTCGTAATATTGGTCGATGGAACGCACCTCAATCAGGTTCGCCTTCCTGAGTTCACGGTAGATCTCCTGCGAGTATTCCCTGGTCTCGCTGGAATTAGTCGACCCGTAGTTGTCGAACTCGACGTGGAACGATTTGAAATCGTCAAAGTGTTCCTGCCAAACCCGCGAGATCAGCTGCTCGGGCGTGATGCCTTCCTTTTCGGCACGCAGCATGATCGGCGTGCCGTGAGTGTCGTCGGCGCAGACGTAGTGGCATTCGTTGCCCTGCATTTTCTGGAAGCGCACCCAGATGTCGGTCTGGATATATTCGACCAGATGGCCGAGGTGGATGCTGCCGTTGGCATAAGGCAAAGCCGAGGTGACGAGGATCTTTCGTGAAGTCATGTAATGGCCGTCAAGGGCTAAAGGCGGGAATTCTAGCAAATCGCGCATGCCAGCGTCGAATTGGTTAAAATCGCGCCCTTGCATCGTGCTGTACACACACAAGAGGAATTGCAATGAGCATCAAGTCAGACAAATGGATACGCCGCATGGCGGAGCAGCACGGAATGATTGAACCCTTCGAATCGAACCAGGTGAAGGAGGTCGACGGCAAACGCATCGTGTCCTACGGCACCTCCAGCTACGGGTACGATATCCGCTGTTCCAACGAATTCAAGTTGTTCACGAACATCAACAGCACAATCGTCGATCCGAAGAATTTCGATCCGAATTCTTTCGTCGAGGTGAACGCCGATTATTGCATCATTCCGCCCAACTCGTTTGCACTGGCACGCACGGTGGAATATTTCCGGATTCCGCGCAGCGTGCTGACCGTGTGTCTCGGCAAATCGACCTATGCGCGTTGCGGCATCATCGTAAACGTGACGCCGTTCGAGCCGGAATGGGAGGGCTATGTCACGCTGGAATTCTCCAATACCACACCGCTTCCTGCCAAGATCTATGCCAACGAGGGCGTGGCGCAAGTGCTATTCTTTGAAAGTGATGAGGTCTGCGAGACATCCTACAAGGACCGCGGTGGCAAGTATCAGGGGCAGGTTGGGGTAACCCCGCCCAAAATGTAATTCCTCGGCTGCGCAGTGCAGATATTTCTCCGCAGCGTAAATTTCCGCTTGCAGCGACCCTGAAATCTGCGACAATCCGCGCCAATTCGTTATTCCCGCCCAATTTGTTATTCCTGAAGGGAGTTAACAATGAAGTTTCGCATTAATTGCAACACTGCATTGGCCTGCGGCAGATATGAGTTTTCAATGAAACTCCACCTCGCCCAAAGTGGGGAAAATGTTCGATGCGCCGCATACCGTTCTGAAATGTTAAAAGGCCGAACATGAAATTCCGTTTTCCGATAATCATCATCGATGAAGATTTCCGCTCCGAAAATGCCAGCGGGTTGGGTATCCGCGCCCTGGCCGAGGCCATTGAGAAAGAGGGTATGGAGGTCCTAGGTGTCACCAGCTATGGCGATCTGACTTCCTTCGCGCAACAGCAGAGCCGCGCATCGGCGTTTTTGCTGTCGATCGACGACGAGGAATTCGGCGGCGGCAGCAAGGAAGAAACAGAAGTTGCGCTGAAGACTTTGCGTGCCTTCGTTCAGGAGATTCGCTTCAGGAACGCCGACATCCCGATCTACCTGTATGGGGAAACGCGCACGTCGCGACATATACCCAATGACATTCTGCGTGAATTGCACGGCTTCATCCATATGCACGAGGACACGCCGGAGTTTGTGGCCCGCCACATCATCCGGGAAGCAAGGTCGTATCTGGATTCGCTGGCGCCGCCGTTCTTCCGTGCATTGACCCATTATGCACAGGACGGTTCTTATTCCTGGCACTGCCCCGGCCATTCCGGTGGTGTGGCATTCCTGAAGTCGCCGGTTGGTCAGATGTTCCACCAGTTCTTCGGCGAGAACATGCTGCGGGCGGATGTGTGCAACGCGGTGGATGAACTCGGGCAATTGCTCGACCATACCGGACCAGTCGCGGCATCCGAACGCAATGCTGCACGCATCTTCAATTGCGATCATCTGTTTTTCGTCACCAACGGCACTTCGACATCGAACAAGGTCGTATGGCACTCCACTGTTGCACCGGACGATATCGTGGTCGTGGATCGCAACTGCCACAAATCCATCCTGCACGCGATCATGATGACCGGTGCGGTTCCGGTATTCCTGAGGCCGACGCGCAATCATTACGGCATCATCGGGCCGATCCACAAGTCGGAGTTCGAGCCGGACAGCATCCAGAAGAAGATCAATGCGAATCCATTCATCAAGGATAAGAACAAGAAGCCGCGCATCCTGACCATCACGCAGAGTACCTACGACGGAGTGGTGTACAACGTCGAGATGCTCAAGCAGATGCTGGACGGCAAGATCGACACGCTGCATTTTGACGAGGCTTGGTTGCCGCATGCGGCATTCCACCCGTTCTACAAGGACATGCATGCCATCGGCAAGCATCGGCCGCGCGCAAAGGAATCGATGATCTTTTCCACTCAGTCCACGCACAAGTTGCTGGCGGGGTTGTCGCAGGCATCACAAATACTTGTGCGCGAACCCGAAAAGCGCAAGCTCAACAGCCATGTGTTCAACGAAGCCTACCTGATGCACACCTCGACTAGTCCCCAATACGCCATTATTGCTTCGTGCGACGTAGCTGCCGCGATGATGGAACCACCGGGCGGCACAGCGCTGGTGGAAGAGAGCATCGCCGAGGCGATGGATTTTCGCAGGGCTATGCGCAAAGTTGACCAGGAGTTTGGCCAGGACTGGTGGTTCAAGGTTTGGGGGCCTGAGAACATTGCCGAAGAAGGTATTGGTTCGCGCGAAGACTGGATGCTGAAAGTCGGCGACAGGTGGCACGGTTTCGGCAAGCTTGCGGCCGGCTTTAACATGCTAGACCCGATCAAGGCCACCATCATCACGCCGGGACTGAACCTCAATGGCAACTTCGACGAGACCGGGATACCTGCCTCAATGGTTACAAAATATCTTGCCGAGCACGGCGTCATCGTCGAGAAGTGCGGCCTGTACTCATTCTTTATCATGTTCACGATCGGTATCACCAAAGGCAGATGGAACACACTGCTCGCTGCATTGCAGCAGTTCAAGGACGATTACGACAAGAACCAGCCGATGTGGCGCATACTGCCTGAGTTTGCTGCCAAGTACCCTCAGTACGAGCGAGTCGGCCTGCATGACCTGTGCCAGAGGATTCATGATGCCTACAAGACACACAATGTTGCAAAAATGACGACCGAGATGTATCTGTCAGATATGCAGCCAGCGATGAAGCCTTCCGATGCGTTCGCCAAAATGGCGCACGACGAGATCGAGCGTGTCGAAATCGATGATCTGGAAGGCCGTGTTACGGCGGTGTTGCTTACGCCTTATCCTCCGGGCATCCCGCTGCTGATTCCGGGCGAGCGCTTCAACAAGACCATCGTCGATTACCTCAAGTTTGCTCGAGATTTCAACAAGAAATTTCCCGGCTTCGAGACCGACATCCACGGCCTTGTGTCGGACAAGGAAAACGGTGAACGTGTGTATCACGTGGACTGCGTGCGCTGATTGGAATCCGAGAATCGAAGCTAGGTCCCGTGGCGGGTTTCGACCATGATCCCTATTTCCTTGAGGAACGGCGTCGGCAATATACCTCCGGCGCAAACGATGACAGCATCGTTAGGCAGTTCGATCGCCTTGCCTTTTTGATCCAGCAAAACGGATTTTTGTTTGATTTCCTTGACGTTTGATTCGAGCAGTATGTTCAGCCGTCCTGACTTGCTCGATTCCTCGGCAAGTTTGCGGTTCTTTGGCTTAACGCGGCTGAATGCATTGCTGCGATAGCTGAGCGTGACCTTGGTCTTGGGTTCATTTGCAATGGATACCGCGGCTTCCAGCGCAGCATCCCCGCCACCGACCACCAGCACATGCATTCCGCGATATTGTTCCGGGTCGAGCAGGCGATATACCACTTTTTCCAGTTCTTCACCGGGAACACCCAGTTTTCTGGGCGTGCCGCGCCTCCCTATGCAAAGCAGCACGCTGCGTGTAAGGTAGCTGGCACGATTGGTGGTGACGTTGAATGAGTCGCCCTTGCGGTCGATTTTTTCCATGCGTTCGCCGAAATTTATCTTTAACCCTGCCTTAGCGACCACGTTTTCCCACAGTTTCATCAGTTGCTCTTTGGTCGTTTCCTTTATGTTTATCTTGCCGATTAGGGGAAGATTCATCGGCGCAGTCATGACGACTTTTCCCCGTGGGTAATGAAGTGTGGTTCCTCCGAAAGTATCTTCCTGTTCCAGCGTCACGCTGCGCAGACCATGGTGTTTTGCTGCCAGCGTGGCGGATATGCCGGCGGGGCCGGCTCCGATTATCACCACGTCATGGGGTGTATTGGATTTGCCGCGCTTCTCAACGGAATCCATTGCCTGTTTTCCCTGCTCAATGGCTTTCCTGATCAAGCCCATACCGCCCAATTCCCCAGCAATGAAGATACCGGGTACATTGGATTCGAAATTCGGCTCGACCATCGGGATATCCACCCCGCGGGTTTCGGTGCCGAACACCAGTTTGATCGCCCCGACCGGACAGGAAAAAGCGCAAGCCCCATGGCCGATACAATTTGCGGGGCTGATAAGGACGCCTTTTCCATGAATGATACCCATCGCATGTTCAGGGCATGCCTTGACGCATCCACCTGATCCTATGCAGATGTTCGGGTCGACCACCGGGTGCAGGGTTGCAGGTTCGGTCAGTCCCGAAGCTACATTTTCACGCAAGGTCTCCTTGTGAACCTTATGGCGGTGGCTATGCCTGCGCAGGTAGAAGAACAATACCAATACCAGAGGCACAACATACAATAGATAAATGATTATATCGTCGCTCATTTGAACTTAAGCACAGTTAATTAGTGATATCGAGTTATGGCAAGCTAGTTCGGGAGTATATTCCAATGAGCCAATATAAATTAAATATTCAGTTAGATATATAAATACTGAAATATCTGGATTGAAGCTTGTTTGTTGCATTATCAACTGGAAATGGTCGCAATAAGCGTTAAATGTAGCTTCAGCCCCAACTATATCAGCATGCTATCATTCCCATACAATTTGGTTGAAATTTCTGTAATTGGTGCATGAATATGTCATCTGGGATTCCTGGTATTAAACAACCTGCCGGAGCGGCGGGTGGCACACATTCAGTGGAGAGACGCGCTCGCGGTGATGCCGAAAGACGCACGGAAAATCACCCCATTGAGGTTGCCGCATTTGGCGGTTCGCGTGCCAGCGATAAAGCCGATGGGGTAAAAAGAGTTGGCGTCGGACCCAAGGTAATATGGTTTGCCGTTATCGTCCTTGCCTTGCTGGCATGGCCGGTTTCCAAGGGTATGCTGATCGAGTCTGGCGAGGGTTTGGGTTATTACTTTGGTTATGTCGGCGGCGTTATGATGTTGTTGATGCTGCTTTACCCGATACGTAAGCATGCAGGATGGGCGCGGAACCTGGGCCCTTTACGTTATTGGTTCATGTTGCATATGGTATTCGGGATAGCCGGTCCGACATTGGTCTTGTTCCACTCAACCTTCCATGTAAAATCATTGAATGCAGGAGTCGCGCTTTATTCCATGTTGCTGGTGGCTCTGAGCGGTATAGTGGGCCGCTTCATCTATAAGCGGATTCACCAGGGTTTGTATGGGCGTAAATCGACTTTGGATGACCTGCAAAAGGCCGTGGATTTAAGCCAAAGGGATACGGATAGAGTGAGCGCAGTCGCGATTGCAGCTACCGGAATTGACCAGAAGCTGAATAGGTTCCGTGATATGGCTTTTGAACACGATCTTGGTATTGGTACCCGTTTCTGGCGTTTCATTACTTTTGATTGGCGCCGGTACAGGCTGACGCGTCATAGTAAACATGAATTGAAGATCGCAATAGCACATCTGGCAAAAGCTCAGGGTTGGGATAAACAGGAGCAGAACCAGCATCTTCAGGACGCCATGATGTATGTGAAAAGATATCTGGCTTCTGTACAAGTAGCCGCTCAATTTTTGGCATATGAGAGATTGTTTAGGTTGTGGCATATACTGCACACACCTTTTGTCTGGTTGCTGGGCATAAGCGGAATTGTCCATGTAATAGCTGTAAATATGTATTGAAAATTTCTGGATGTTGATTCGTTTTCTTTTTCTGGCTTTTTCATTGACTTGTTCCGGCGTAACCTGGGCTGCGGGAGAGTCATTGCTGATGCCCGGACAGGTGATCGAAGGACACGCCAAGCTTGAAGCCAAGTGCGAGGAGTGCCATGTCAAGTTCGACAAAGCTGCGCAAAACCGGCTGTGCAAGGACTGCCACAAGGAAG
>QJWF01000053.1 GCA_003235435.1 Nitrosomonadales bacterium | reverse complement strand
TATTGCCGGCATTTGTGCCCTCCATAGGGATGGTGACCGGAACAGCGTTGTCCAGTACTCCTACAGTTCCGATTGCCAGTGTTCCGTCATGACAGGATAGGCAAAGCTTGGAAGAGGCGCCGGGTTGATCTGTAATTGCATCCATCGAGGCCGAAGTATAGGTGGTGTAGGTCAGACTTGAGATTTCGCGGTTCCAAAGGGGCACTGCAATCTGTTCTACCGCACTATGAGGAGTATGACAGAACACGCAAACCTGGTTTACGCTGGTTGATTTGACCGGCCCTGGCCCGCTAGCTGAGAAATTATGCTTGGTATTCTCAATATTAGTCACTATTGCAGCAAGGGCTATACTGCCAGTCCCGGCTAACAAAGACATGCTGACAAGAATTGGCAGGCCTAGCCGCGGCAAGTGATGGTGTAAGTTCATTGCGACCCTCCAAAAAACTGCAAGACCGTAATTCTGCCATTGAACATATCGGAGATATATATATGGTCCTGACTGTCGGTCCAGACACCGGAAGGAAGGTAAAATTCCCCAGTTTCCTTGCCGGTTCCGCCAAGAGCCAACAATGTTCGGCCCTGGTTGTCGAAAACCAGCATGTTGTCGTACAGGGATTCTATCACGTAAATATTGCTTTCACTGTCCACAGCGATGCCTTTTGGGCGTACCAGATTGCCAATAAACAGGCCTCGTTTTCCGAATTTATTTACAACTTTGCCATTCAGGTCGAACACCTGGATACGAGAATTAAGGGTGTCAGTAACATAGATCTTGTCGAAAGCAAAGGCCAGATAGGTCGGCGAGTTGAACTCACCCGAACCTTCACCGCGTTTTCCGATTACTTTTAACAGCTTGCCATCGTCAGTGAATACCTTGATATCATCGGCGCGGGTGTCAGCGACATAGATCTGCCCGCGCTGTGGATCGCGTGCCAATCCCGTGGGGCGTTTCAATATATCCTTGCCGAATTCGCCAACCGGCTTGCCTTTGTTATCCAGCCTGAACACGCTGTGAAGTTCGGCATCTGCAACCAATATTTCGCCCTGCGCACCCAGCGCGATACCAATCGGAGTCATAAAGGGGACGTTGTCTCGCGCTCTATCCCATATTTCCAGCCGCCCCGCCGGTTTGTCAAACACATATACAGCTGCACGGCTGATATCTGTGACATATATACGACCATCGGCATCCACTGTACCGCATTGCGGCCGGCGCAACACGATTGGATCCGGATTTTGTCCGGTGAGGCCGGTCAGCCACTCGAACAGTTTCGTGGCAGTGCTGCGCTTCTCAGGGTTTTCAGGGAGGAAATTATTCTCCCCAGTTAATTCGCCTATATAGCCATAGCGGGGTTTCTCTGGGGCTGCAGGCCATACCTTGGAATTTGCCTGGCTGGTGTTGTCGAAGCGAAAAACTTTAGGCGTATCAGCGCAACCAGAAGCGAGCAAAATCAGGCTGATCAAAACAATTGAGCACTTAAGTTGTGGGTGCATGAAATTCTCCTAAACTCTCAACCACTGGACGGGGTGATACCGCCATACCCGGTTTACAAGCTTTTGCAGTCGGAGACCAGATTGAATTAGGCGGTGGTCATTCGGGAAATGCAAATTCTGGGATCACCACTTGCTCGGCCCGCCCGTTGTGGGCCCACCTATCACTCCGCTTTCCAGTCCGGGGAGTCCGGAATGGCACAATTGGCAATTCTGAGGTCCCCAGGCGATCTTGTTGTTATGGCATTTTCCGCAGAATCTGCCTTCGATGATGTCTGCCATGAGTATGTTGTTGGATCCTGCGCGAATCTCGAAGCCCACTTCAGTATGACATACCCTGCAACGGAAACGAATGCGATGGAACCAATGCGGGAAAATCACAGGGCGCATGCCCGCCTGTTCCGCACGCTTGTTTATCACAACATCGCCGTATTCTGCCGAGGAGGGAAATGGGGTAAGCAACATGAACACGCCGAGCATCATCACGGCGCCAGGAAAAAGTCCAAGTGCCGGGAGTGGAATATGTGAGCGCAATCTGGAGGTCATTTGTGCATTTCAAGTTCGGTGACTGGCGTCTTCAGGTCTTTGCGCCTTACACTGTGGCAATAGAAACATTCGACAAGAGGGAAAGCCACCGCACCGTGGCATCGACCGCAGTACTCCCCGCTCAGAACATCAAACATGCCGAACCTTGTGGCACCTCGTTTAGATTTAAACAGCCATTCATGGCAATTGCCGCAATCCAGCCATTCAGTGTGCTTCCTGTGAGGGAACAATACCATCGGCATTTCGCCAGTTCTGGTTCGTATTACATCCAGGTCGAGAACCTGCATCTTATAGTTGCTGTCCAGAATGCTTGGCCGTGGTTCTATATATCCCTCCTCGATTGCTTCGACCCAGCGAACTTTGTTGCCGGAAAAGGCGCTGGGTAGATAGAAGAGTGCTTCGGCGGGGTTTTGCAGCTGTTTTGCTCCGGGACCGGTTGGATCGTGCAAGCCGTCCGCGATTATTGGCAGCCACCTGCCGGGGCCATCAGGTGCGAAGACATCCGAAGCCGCCGGTACTGTTTGCTCTTGCATCGGGCCTGAACATGCAGCGAGCATTAGTCCGGTACATGCGACGAGCAAAATTTCGACTAAGCGGCGTTTCATGGTCACCACGCCCAAGTGTAAACAAGCATTATTCCGGCACCTCCAGTCCCATGGTGCGCAAAGCCGTCTGAAGACGTTTGGTGGCTTCCTGCAATTTCTTGATGGCGGCGGGGTGGTCACCACCTGCCGCCTGTTTTTCTGCATCACCCTGGGTCGTGAGCGCATCCTGCACAAAACGCTCGCTCAATTTAAGCGTGGATTCATCTGGCTTGAATTGGTCGCGCGCGATCGGTATCAATTCCTCGTAACTATGGTAGCGTGCCAACTCATATTCGTATTCCTCCGCTGGTGTTTTGAAATTGGTGTCGTAGACAAAAGCTGTCGATGAAAGCAACTCATTCAGAACGGAAATGTAGATGGCGTGCACTTTTTCCAGCAGTTCGGATCCTTCCGGATATTGGCCGTCGCGCATGAGGTTCTGGGCGCGCCGGATCAAGTCGCGGGTGGGCTCAATCTCAGCATCGTATTTCTTTGCGTCTTTCGGCGGCAAGCCCTTTCGCACATCCTGATAGGTAGCGTCGAAGGCACGTACGTCTTCAAGGAGTTCGGCATAACGTTCGCGCTGTTTTGTTTCCACTTGCAGCGGATCGGATGCAAGACGAGCGGCATCTTCCATCACGCTCAGTGCTTCGTTCAGAAAAGCGCCAGCCCAGACCATGTTTCCCGCGATGAATGCATCATTGGCCCTTGTATAAAGGGTTCGAGCCAACGCAATCGGCTGCTTGAGCTTTTCGTCATTATTGCGGGCGCGTTCGGCGAGGGGCGAATTGTTCAACAGCATCTTGACCAGTTGCAACTCCTGCATGATTTCTTCGCGAGAAGGTTGCGTTAACGCATCGTCTGCCAATGCAGGAGCAGATGCGATCAACGCAAGGAGCGGAAGCCACAGCACAACCGCTCTCCGTATCAACGCCTCACTCTTGCAATACATGATTCCTGTCGCCGCGCCACTACTGTGGCCCGCCCCCATTGACTGCAACCTGTTTCGGCTGGGAATGGCAGCGTTTGCATTCCGAAACCGGGAAGGAGACCTTGCCATGGCAAACACCACATTTCTGACCGAGTATTATCGCCGCCATGTTGATCTGGTTGGCGCCTTTGCGCGGAATGAAAATGTCGGGGTGGCAGTTCGAGCATGCCAGCCACAAGGTGTGCTGCCGGTGCGGGAATACCACGTCAGGCATTGAACTTTTCGGCACGCGGACGATATTCATATCCATGACCATCGGTTCCGCGCTTGGATCAGTGCGTTCCCAGCGCGGCTTTATATTGCCGTCATCAAGTGCCTTCACCCAATTCACACCGTTCCCAAGCCCGGTCTCGGTCTGCGGCAGACCTTCATAAGCCTCCAGGGGAGGCTGCAAGATCATTGAACCCTCATTGGTGGGATCGTGGATTTCGTCATTGCTCGCCGCTTGGTGCGGAATCTTGGCAACCTTCAGCAGCCGGTTGAAAGGGTTGGCTCCACCGGCGATGGCGGCAGGGCGGGTCGAGTACTGGTACTGCGGCACTGAGGCGGCAGGCGCTGCATCAGGCGCCGCTTTAGCTGATGCGGCGGCCGGCGCGGGTTTGCTTTTGGAAGATTTGCTCTTGGCAGTTTCGGCTGCAGTTGCAGAATTAATCGGTGCTGCAAGCAGCGCAGCCAGCATTGGGCAGAGCAACAATTTTGATATGCGGTTCATGTGACCTCCTATTTCTTACTAGTCAAGGGATTGGTCGGGACAGCCAGTTCCTGCATCGTGCTTTCATGTATCTGAATTGGTGTGCCGGGTTTGCCCGAATGACACAGGATGCAGTTTTTTACAGACCAAGCTACTTTGCCGTTATGACAAGCACCGCAGAATTTACCCTCGATGATCTTGTACATGTTGATATCGTTGCCGCCTGCCTTGAACTTGAAACCTAGATCGGCATGGCATACCTTGCAACGGAAACGAATACGATGGAACCAGTGGGGAAATACCACGGGGCGCATGCCGGCAGAATCGGAGTAATTGTTGATCACTACGTCCCCGTACTCGGCCATAGCTGGAGCAGGGTCGAATAGGAAAGCGACAATGATCAGCGTGCAGACGAATAACACATGGCCAAATCGATTGGGTTTTACTTCCAAATAACCAGCCACTTGGTTTTTGCATTTTGACAGCATGGTGGAATGGCTAGCGGTTCCATCAAGTGTTTTTAGTATTAAGGATTGCATTTCTTCCCTTTCATTTCTGTTGACATGAATCTCTGGCTGCGGTTCAGCCTGATAGCCAAACCTTTGATCACCGTGGTGGCGGCTATTTTCAAATTGAAGAATAACTCAAGCTACGTATTGATTCCAAGCATTTTATGTGCCATTAAGCCAACAAATCATCGAAATAATCCAAGATTTTTCGATGGCTCGTGCTGACAATGACAGGGTTTACGGAAATTTCGCCAACTCTGTCGAGTTGTCTTTGTCATCTGCATCAGAAATACCTTTTTACGGAGAACCAGATCAAAGATCGAGATTTGCCATCGCCCTCTTTCGACAGAATCACCTTTAAGTCCGCTGTTAGCAGACCTACGATATATGAAAACGAGTTTTCCCAGTCAACAGGCCCCTGGTTGTCGGGAGAGGCGGCCAGTACCGGGAGTGTCGCTTGGCTATAGGCTCGTAGGCTCGAATCAAAGGATAACCGGGGTATGTTGAACGCTCGACGGTGAATATAATGGAGATTAACTGATGAGTTGGTGCGGGTGATAGAATCCGGCCTCGTTGTGCTGATTTGGCGTGTCGACTGAACTGAAACATTGCCCAGGAATGAAGATTGACGATTGATTTCCTCTGAAATCGACCCATTGAGACCAATGAACTGGAAAGAGTCCTGTGCACTGTTCATAGAACGCGAATCCCGCCCGACCAAGGTCAAGGAGGTATTTTCGCGGCGTAAACCGGCCATGGCAGAATGAGTGAGCCTCGCGGTCGCCTGGCTACGGGTGCTCTCAGTCGCCTGGAACATCTGATCAAATTTCAGATTCAGAAAACCTTTCCCGAAAATAAACTTGCCGGTCAGGCTGTGGCCCGGGCTGATTGATACCGTTTGGACGCTACCGGATTCCCAGGTGGCCAGTGCACCTTTCTGTCTGCTGCTGTTGGTGCGATTGGCTATCGATCCGCCCACCCTGCTGTTGTAGTGATAGTTGTCCAGGTCGAATGAAGCAAGCGGATAATTGGCATTGGCGATTTGGCTGGTGGTCAAGGTGGTGGTTCTATTCGACGCATCTTCTTTCACGGTTACATTGCCGCTTGCCGATAGAGTGACATATTGTGACGCCCTGTAGTTTCCTCCCAGATTCGCATTGGCAATTCTCGAGTATGAAGAGTTGTTGTTGAAAGAATAATCAACAAAATTAACCCTTGCGGTACCAAGCAGCGTGTATCGCGCCTTGATGGGTTGATAAGATGTTACGTTATTCAGCTCGCGGTTTCTGTAGATGGACGAACCCATTTGGGTGTATTCATATGAGCTGCGCATGATGCCATTGTTGTTTACGGTAAACTGCGAGCTAGGCACGTATCTATGCTGAGCCAACACCTGGTTTAATATTGAACTATCGCCATTGTGTTGTTGTGTGTTGCGCTGTTGAAACCCGTCCATCAGTAACGTATTGGATTTAAAACGGTTCGACCCTATACTGAAGTTCCATTCTGATTGCCTGAATATTTCAGGGGTATTGTCTTCTGTTTTGCTGCGGATATAGCCGACCTGGTATCTTTCCTTTCCATCCTTTGGGGTGTATCGCTGCAGCAAATCAAGACGGGTGGTTTGATAGTCAAGGGAGCCGAGGCCTTGGCCTGAATAGGTTTGAGTTTTGGTGACGCGCGCTTCGAATGGGTAACGACTGTATGGCACCAAAAACAAGCCAGTATCGCCCCAGATCGAATTGTTTGCATAACTGCTGTCCTGGTACTTGTTCTTGGAGGCGATAAAATTCAGATTGGCCCTCACCATGGCTATCCAGGGTTTATAAATGTAGGTCAAGGCCCTGCCCTGGAGGTTTAGCGCTATTTTTTGCCTTAGCGTCGGGCTGGAACCGCTGACGCTGCGCTGCTCGATGTCATAGCCGATATGTCCGCCCACTCGGAAGATTATAGGAGCAAGACGCATTTTTGCAGCGGGTTTGGCTGAAGTCCCGGCTTCCGCTGAAACTGCCGAGTCTGCTGGAGCGGAATCGTCTGCCGGGAACGCAGTGTTCGCCCAACCGAGCGCCAGCCATGTCAAAGAAATGACATAACACATCCGGCCTGCGCCAGTCGTTCCAATCAGCCTCAGCTTTGATGTCAACATTTTTTATGTCATAAGATTGTGGACTTTGTGTCAATAGCATTACCGGCACAAGGTATGTATTCCCTGAAGTTTCCTGAGGATTGATAATAAACATACCTTCCCAGGTCAAAACGGCTCGGGGTTTTCAAAACGGCAATTAGACCGTCAGTTTGAAATTTCCCCAGCCTCATTTGTTAATGCGCAGGGAGTATCAACGCACATGAACACCCAGCAACTTTCAGGCCAGATGCTGATTTCTGCCGCATTGTTCGGTCAGCCT
>QJWF01000230.1 GCA_003235435.1 Nitrosomonadales bacterium | reverse complement strand
GCACCCAGAACTATCCTCGGAAGACCGTGCCAAAGTGGAGCAGGAGGTGAGAGCTTGTGGTGGCGTAATTTCAGCACATTTTGATCATAACAAGCATCCGCATGCCTTGATCGTTTTATACAACCCTGACGCGGTTAAAAGCATGCAGATGCTCGACGTCGTGAGGCGGCACGATTCGGCTGCCTCCATCGTGGGTCTGTAAACTGCATAACGAGCAATTCACCAGCCCGGACCGACAGGATAAAACCACGTCAACGGGTTAAGTAGATCGTTGACGGTTTTTATTCGCGAAATTCGAAGGACTGTTAAGCGTCGAAATCGTGAACTTCCAGGGGCCGCTTGCAGGCAATGGAATCGAGCCCGAATTCAGTTGAGATGTCGCTGAAATACAGGTATTGTTAGCTCCAATTCGCTAGCGATTTCAACTTAAATGGCGCAGAACATTGAACGTAACTATCTGCATGGTAAGCAGTTATTGCGTGTCATATCGCAAAATTAAGAACGCCTAGCTCTCCCGCCAAATTGAAAAGGGCATCCGCAAGAGTTCCCTTTTCAATTTGGTTGAGCGGGTGTGTGGACGAACCCCCTTGGGTTCGACAATACGCCGCGCAGCGGCTTGTTTCGGCGCAGGCTAACGAGAGTTGCGAACGTTAAGCGCGGTAGCGCGGCCGTAGCCACCAGCAGCTTGCGCAGGATGCCGAATGCAGCCCGAGTGCAACGAGAGATGAGGTTTTCCCGGAGGCAACGCGAAAACCGAACAATCCCCCCAAATAAAAAACCGCCCCTCGGGGCGGTTTTGTTTATAGACATATGTTCAGTGTGCAAGAGCGGATTTCACGCCCTTGAACTTGCCTTCCTCTCCGCGGTTGACAACATGGATTTCGCCACCCATGTACTTGTGATTGCGGCACGCGTAATAAACGGTATCGGGTGTTGCGGCAGTGGGCGTAAATGTGACGATACCCTTATAAGTGAAATTGCCTTTGACGCCTTCGGTCAGCGTGGACGACCCCCAGCCAATCGCCCTGGTAGCAAGATAAAAATCGTGCTGAACGCCAGTTTCGATATCGAACGTATAGGTCTTCCCGCGCACCAGGACTAGCGAGCCGCCCTGTACTCCATTAACGACAAAACCGATGTCAGTCCCCTTGTCGTAATACGGATGGGTCTTGTCCTTGGTGGCAGATACAACGATAAAGTCGGCTGGTGTCGCCTGCGCGGCATCGTCCGCTGCGGGTTCGGCAAATGTTGAAGTCGCACTGCCAATGAGCAGCGCGAAAACAAAGAACATTCTGCAACAGCTAAATTGAAATCTCATAACCAGTATCCCTATTCTGCAACGATATTGCGTATATTGCCCTTCATCGATGCGTATTACAATAGCCTGTAGCCACAACCCGATCTCACCGGAGTGCACGATATGCCCGACACACACGATCTGCCGATGTTGCGCGACAGGCTGCGCGCATTTGCCGAAGCGCGCGATTGGGACCAGTTCCATTCACCGAAGAACCTGAGCATGGCGCTGATGGTGGAAGTTGCCGAACTGATGGAACACTTCCAGTGGCTCACCGAAGAACAATCGGGCGACCTTGCCGCCGACAAGAAGGCGGTCGTTGCCGAAGAGCTGGCCGACATCCTTTTGTATCTGGTGCGCCTCGCCGACAAGCTGGATGTCGATCTAAAACAGGCCGCGCTGCACAAGCTGGAGAAGAATGCGTCGAAATATCCGGCGGAGCAAGTGCGCGGCAGTGCAAAAAAATATTCGGATTATTGATCCGATGTCATTGCGCAGAATCTGCAACTAAAAGTGTCGAAATCAAATCTCCTTGAATTCCGGTCATCGCAAGTTTAGATCAGGTTAGAACTCCTTCCAGTCGCCATCCTTGCCGTCCTTACCCTTTTCGGCCAATTGGCGGTTTTTTTTGACCGGTGCTGGCGATACATGAGACAAATCACGTTTTGCAATAGCATGCGCAGTTTCAGGACTGGGTGCAACAGTCCGCGAAGCCATCCTGCCGTGACTCAACTTGAAGATGCTCACCGAATGCATCAGCAATTCCGATTGCCCCTGCATCGCTTCGGCCGCAGCGGCAGCCTCTTCCACCAGTGCGGCGTTCTGCTGCGTCACTTCATCCATCTGGGTGATCGCCTGGTTGACCTGCTCAATGCCTGAGCTTTGTTCATTGGAAGCGGCAGCAATTTCTGACATGATGTCGGTGACGCGCTTTACGGCCTGGACGATCTCGGCCATCGTGGCCCCGGCCTGATCCACCAGCTTGGATCCGCTGTCCACTTTTTCCACCGAGTCGCCGATCAATGCAGTGATCTCCTTGGCCGCCGCCGCCGATCGTTGCGCCAAGTTGCGCACCTCTCCGGCCACCACCGCGAAGCCACGGCCCTGCTCGCCGGCCCGCGCCGCTTCTACTGCAGCGTTCAAAGCGAGGATGTTGGTCTGGAACGCGATGCCGTCGATGACGCTGATGATGTCGACGATCTTCTTCGAGCTGGCATTGATCGAGGACATGGTCGCAACCACATCGTTCACGACATTGCCTCCCTTTACCGCGATGTCGGAAGCGTTGGTGGCAAGCTGGTTGGCCTGTTTGGCGTTCTCGGCGTTCTGCCGGACCGTCGAAGTCAGTTCTTCCATGCTCGACGCAGTCTCTTCCAGGCTGGAGGCTTGTTCCTCGGTGCGTTGCGACAGGTCCGCGTTGCCCTGGGCGATCTCCTTCGCGGCCGTGGTGATCGAGTCCGTGGAGTCGCGTACGTCGATGACGATGTCGGTGAGTTTGGTAACCATGTCCTTGACGGCAAACAACATGCTGTTGTCATCGTTTGATTTGGTTCGCACATCGACTGTCAGGTCGCCGTTAGCAATTCTGGTCACCACTTCCGCGGCATAGGCGGGCTCGCCTCCCAGTTGCCGTTGGAGGCCTCGTATGATCCATATTGCCAAGGCGGCAGCCAGCAATACCGCTGCCGAACATACCCAGAACATCATGTTCATTGTAGATTTGGCAGCACTTACGGTGCTGGCAGTGATCTTGTGTGCTTCAGCTACCTGCTGATCTCGGAAAAAGCCAAGACCGGCAGCAAGATCTTCGCTGTACTTGTCGAATCCCGCTTCCTTGTCGGTGCCTTTCATCAGCAGATTACCTGCTTCAATCCCATGCTCAATATAGGCCTCAGCCATGACTTTTCCGCTGGAATAGAATTTGTTGAAATCCGTTTCGATATCTTCAACCTGCTTCAGGCTGCTCATGTCGTTTTCCCGGCGGAACATTTCTTTGTATTTTTCCACCCCGCTCAGGAAACGTTTGGCCGAATCTTCCGCTTCCTTGAAAGCTGCCCGGTCATGGGTGGCGGAAACATCGGTCAGGAATTGCTGTACTTCGGAACGCCTGAGATCCATTTCATCCACAACCATAATAAATGGCAGGGTTTCCTCATCAATCTGCTTGGCATCCCGCGTGAGTTCGGAGAGCCACACCCCAATTCCCAGTAAAGTCAGCACGAACATCGTCACCACCGTGCCAAAACCCAGCCCCAACCGCGTACCTACTTTCAAGTCTGCCATTGCCATGACCGCTTCCTTTCGAATAAATATCCGTGTATTAACAGTTCACTTTAGCCTGCACTATGCAGATATTCCTTCCGCTGATTCGATCAACTCCATGTCACGGCTGGTCATCAGTTTCCCGATGTCCACAAGGATGATCATGCGCTCGTCCACCGTACCCAGTCCCAGCAGATATTTGGTGTCCAGGCCGGCGCCGAATTCCGGCGCCGGCTTGATCTGCTCCGGTTTCAGCGTAATCACGTCCGACACCCCGTCCACCACCATGCCCACCACCCGGTTCGCGACGTTGAGGATAATCACCACCGTAAACTGGTCATAGGTGACGTTTCCCAGCTTGAATTTGATGCGCATGTCAATAATCGGCACGATGATGCCGCGCAGGTTGATTACGCCCTTGATGAATTCGGGGGCGTTGGCAATGGTGGTGACGGCTTCGTAGCCCCGGATCTCCTGCACCTTGAGGATGTCAATGCCGTATTCCTCGCTGCCAAGCGTGAAGGTCAGCAGTTCGCGGCTTTCTTCCGATATTTTTTTCTCCGGATTGGTTTGCACGGTCGCCCCTTTACTAATAGTGGACAAGCATTACATTTTCACCAGGACAACCAAACGCACATTTGCGCGACAAATCGAGAATCATATAGTTTTATTTTTGGTGCATCGTCGATAAAGGCAGGGATTTGAATATTCTTTGTGTTGCGCCATCTTTTAATCTGTATCATGTATACATGTTATCTTGAGTCCACAAAAACTTGCAACAGATTTCTTGACTACTTCTATCTAGTACTTGTTTGCGGCACCATTCTCGACAAGTCCGGCTTGCCGTTTTGCAAGACAGAACAACCACGCCGAGATTCATCCCGGAAGCTTTATTGCAAACCGTAGAGATACCTTTTCGCAATGTAGATTCGGTTCAAACATGCACGCTTGACAAAAGAACGTTCGTTCTCTACAGTTGCAGTACATTCGTTCTGTATCGATATTGCCATGACTGATTCCGACACACCCGATTTCAATCCGAGGGACGGCGAGTACCTCGCCAAGCTTCAGGACTATTACGCCGACTGGAAGAATATCCCCTCCTACGCCAAACTGTGCGAGGTGTTCGGCATCGCTTCAAAATCCTGGGTCAAGGCCGTGCTGACCCGCCTGAGCGCGGCCGGCTTCATCGAGCGCACCCCGGACGGCGCGTGGATTCCCTCCCGATCATTCTTTGCGCGCCCATTGGCCGAATCTTCGGTTCAGGCAGGCATGCCGGTTTCGGTAACCGAGACCCAGGGCGAGCATTTCGTCATCGACGAGATGCTGATCGACACGCCATCCGAGACCACGCTGATCCCGGTCAGGGGCGATTCGATGATCGAAGCGGGCATCCATGACGGCGATGTCGCCGTGGTGGAAAAGCGCAACCTCGCCAATGTCGGCGACATCGTGGTGGCCATCGTCGACAACGAATTCACGCTGAAGACATTGGACAAAGAGAAAGGCAAATACATCCTGCGGCCCGCCAATCCTGCGTACCCGGTGATCCGCCCGCAGGGCACGCTGGAAATATTCGGGGTACTGGTCGGCCTGATTCGCAAGTACCGAAAGTAAATCATGCAATCCGCTATTCATCCCGGCCGTGCAGGCCGGCAAGGACAACGCACCCCGCGTGACCTGTTATCGCTGACCCATCCCAGCAAGGAACTGTTCCGCCGGCAGCGCGCCCTGTTGCGCTGCGCCGTACCGGCCGGCTTCCCCTCGCCTGCCGACGATTATGTGGAACAGCGCATCAGCCTGGATGAACACCTGATCCAGCACCGCGAATCGACGTTCTTCATGCGCGTGGCGGGCGACTCGATGCGCGGCCTTGGCATCTTCGACGGCGATCTGCTGGTGGTGGATCGTGCCCTGCCTGCCGTGCATGGTTCCGTAGTGATCGCGGTGCTGGATGGTGAGTTCACCGTAAGGCAGTTGCTGCACACCGCGCAGGGCCAGATATTGCGCGCGGCGCATCCGGGCTATGCAGACACGCTCATCAAACCGGAACAGGACTTTTCGGTGTGGGGGGTGGTGAGCTGGAACGTTCATAAACTCTAGTTCAGGATACCCTCGTGCAACGGGCATTTGCACTGGTGGACTGCAACAACTTTTACGTCTCCTGCGAACGGTTGTTCCAGCCCAGGCTGGAAGGCAGGCCAGTGGTGATACTCTCCAACAACGACGGCATCGTGGTATCGCGTTCGCAGGAGGTAAAGGACCTTGGCGTCAGGATGGGCGTACCGTGGTTCCAGTTGAAAGACCTCGCCAAACGCCACGGGATCATCGCGCTATCCTCAAATTACACGCTGTACGCCGATATCTCCAACCGGGTGATGCGGCTGCTGTCGCAGTATTGTCCCGGTCAGGAAATCTATTCGATCGATGAATCCTTCCTCGACCTGACCGGCATCGCCGACCTGACCTGTTATGCGCAAGCGATGCGGGCCAATATCAAGCGATGCGTCGGCATTCCGGTGTGCGTAGGTATCGCGCCGAGCAAGACCCTGGCCAAGCTTGCCAACCATGTCGCCAAGAAGCAGAAGCAGTTTCACGGCGTGTGCGAATTCAACGCGATGACGGCACGCGAACTGGACAATCTGTTCGCAAAAATCGAGGTCGGCGAAGTGTGGGGCGTGGGCAGGCGCAGCGCCGAACGCCTGCAGCAGATGGGCATCAATACGGTGCTGGAACTGAAATACAGCCCGGCCAAGCGCGTCCGCGCCGAGTTCGGCGTGGTCATGGAGCGTATCGTCGCGGAGCTGAACGGTGAAACCTGCATCGGATTGGACGAGATCACCCCGCCGCGCCAACAGATCATCTGCTCGCGTTCGTTCGGCCTGTATGTTTCCCTGCTGGAAGACCTGGAGCAGGCAGTCATCGCCTATACCACCCGCGCTGCCGAAAAACTGCGCGACCAGCAATCGCTTGCGGGCGGCATCCAGGTCTATATCCGCACCAATCCGCACAAAGAGAGCGAACCGCAATACCAGCCAACCACGCTGCTGCCGTTGTTCGAGCCCACCGACGACACGCGCCTGCTGTGCCGCGCCGCGCTGAGCGGACTGCGGCAGATCTACCGCAGCGGCTACGCGTACCAGAAGGCCGGCGTGATACTGACCGGGATCATCCCCGCCAGCGCAAGGCCGCGCACACTGTTCGAGGATACCGCGGCGCAACAGAAATCCACATCATTGATGGCCGCGCTCGACCGGATCAACCGCCGCATGGGCAGCGGAACGATGCAGCTGCTCGGCGAAGGCGTCAGGAAAGGCTGGGCAATGCGGCGCGGAAGCATGTCACAGCGCTACACCACGGAGTGGGACGAACTTGCGGTAGCGCGATGAGAAGCTCAGCTCATTGAACAATTAAATTGTATAACCGTAATATAGTATTGCAGGACTATCAACGCGCACATGTACGACGGGTTGTTGTGTATCGAACAACAAACTCGCCCTGAGCAAACTACCGCTTAAACCCGTTCCAAAAACTCAGTTTCCACCATTGGATGAACCATGGTGTTTGCTGATTCCTGAAGCTTGGAAGACAATCCTAAAGCTTGGAAGACATTCCTGAAGTTTGGAAGACAAACAAGCGGTTTTCCCATTGGCAAGGAAAATTGCCATGGTGCAACAATGATTTCTACCAGAAAAACATCAGCATAGA